>CALJPJ010000027.1 GCA_937980625.1 uncultured Bdellovibrionales bacterium | reverse complement strand
CAAAAGCATTAATTTCCTCTCTGTCAGTTAATGATCCGGCAGTGATTTTAATATCACCAAGAGCTGTTCCTTTTTTAATCACTCTAAAGCCGTCAACCCATCCATTGCTGTCTAATGCTGTAATACTAGTTAAACCTTTTTCAACAGGTAATGCACCAGCTTGCAAAGTTAAATTAGTTTGTATTTTTCTTTGAAAGTAAAATTTTCTGAAAGATAAATTTTTGACAATGTTGTCGGCTCCATCAAACTCGTCATCTTTTGAATTATCATAAATGGTGTCATATCCACTGTTAAATGCAGTTCCGTTAGCAGCAACAGCAATTAACTCTAGCTCACCATGTATGGTTATAGCAAATTTTAAATTGACTCTTTGTTGTACACGATCTCTCGCAGTTTCGTTTCTGTATCTTGTTGTGTGTTTTCCAGAGAAATCTAACTCAAAGGCATTTGTAAATTGAGTTGAAAAAAACAATAGTATTATTGTAAAAATAGAGTAACGCATTTTATATATTTCCATTTTTTAAAGAGTTTAAAATCTGTAATGTTTAATAAAAGACAAATAACTATAAAAAAAGTAGAAATATAAGTAGTTGTTAAAATAACAAGGGGGGGGTATTATTTATAGTGTAATGGGTATAATATTTTCATGCCTAATATGAGGATTATTAGGCCTTGGTTAGGTTTTAGTTACAGTTCAGTCCTTAGTCAGTTGTTAACTAAATTTAGGCATTAATTTTGAGTGTTTAGCACAGGCACTGTATTTTTGCTGGCGGAAAATTATTTGTTAAAAACAGCTTAAGGATAAAGAAAACCTATCTATGATAAGATGGGGGGACTTTATGTGTATTACAGACTATGTTGGGTTTATCGAAGAACCAAAGAAAACTTTTAGCTAAAAATTCAAATATTTTAAAACTGACTGATCATAATGTAATTAAGTAATAGTCTATCATTATGTTCTCTAAAGCTAAAAAACTAGAGAGTAGCTTATTCTCAACTAAGATCCAGTATAAGATATTAATATAAATAATTTTTGTTGGCCGTGGTATTATGAGCCGTTGAGCCTGTTGATTGAGCTTTCAATAACCTTTAGTTTGGACATACTTCAAAAACTCTAAAAATTTTGCCTTGAGAGGAGAAGATTAATGTTTCATCGACGACGAGAATTTATTAAAGCACTTATGTCCTATACATCATTAGCTGGTTGCAGTCATATGTCTAGAAAACCACAGGCAGCACCTTCTCGTAGAGTTAGAATTGCCATTCTTGGTGGGGGAGCAGCTGGAGTATCAGCAGCTCATTTTCTTCAGAAAAATGGATATAAAAATATTGTTATATATGAAGCATCTAATCGTTTAGGTGGAAAGAGTAATACCGTTCATATTTCTCAGGCAAATTATGAAATGGGAACGGTTGGTGGTGCAAAGTCCTACCGGGTTATAAAAGAACTGAGTGATCACTATAATGTCAGTAGAATACAAATCCCATCAAACCGTACTTTTCATTACATTGATAATTTAGAAGGAGCGAATAGCCCTGCCAGTCGCAGAGACCTTTTTGATGTTCTTACAGGTTACTCAGATTATGTAGGCGATTTAAAAAAAGAGCCCTATCGAAGTTTAGAGCGCTCTCACGGTTTTCAAAATCTACCTAAAGAATTATGTATGTCATTTTCTAAGTGGGCTGAAAAAAATAACTGGAACCCTAAAGGCTTACAATATTTCTTAAACTATACTGTTACTCCGTATGGCTACGGCTATCCAGATGAGATTCCTGCCGCTTATATTTTAAAGTACTTTGAAAGATCATTTTTTACTTCATTTATGAAACATGCCACAGGGATAAGAAAAGAGCTGTTTATAATGAAAAATGGCTATCAAAACCTATGGGAGTCTATTATTGCAGGTTTGCAAAAAGAGAATTCAACTTTGGAAGTTCGCATGTCTGCTAAAGTATCTAAGATTTTACGAATGCAAGGAGATAAGCATATCCAAGTGGTTGAGGAGGGTAGACAGCCTGAAGTCTTTGATTTTTTGATACTTGCCTGTCCTCATCAGCATACTCCTAAGATAATTAATGATTTTGGCCAAGAAGAATTGAGGATATTAAATAAAGTTAATACTTACGCCTATTATAGTTTTGCTGTGGACACATCGGTGGATTGGCCTACGCAAGGAGTGTTTCCAATAAATTATAATAGAGCAAGAGAAAAACACCCTGTGTTTTGGTATAGACGCTGGCCCAAGTTACCTGTAACTATTTTTTATGCTTACGCCAATGACCCTAATACTCCAGCAGATGAAGTATTAAAAGTTATTAAAGCAGATGCTAAAAAATATAAATGGCCATTTGGTAAAGTGCATGTCAAAAGACAGTGGGAATATTTTCCTCATTTTAAAACTTCTGACTTAGAAGACGGAGTTTATGATCGTTTAGAATCAATTCAAGGTTATAAGAACACCTATAGAGTCGGAGAGCTTATGAGCTTTGCAACAGTGGAGCTTGTGTCCAGGTATTCTAAAAACCTTGTAAATACTTTTTTTAAATAAACCTAGATTTTTTTACACCGCCTCAAGAATTTTGGCAGACTACATCAGTATAGTCTTTGCTGTGTCCAGTTCTAGTGTTAGTAATATGAAGATTTTTGTGGCCGTACTTAAAGTAACAAGCATTTATGAGTAAAATCCCTTGATTTTTGTAAGTAAGCTCCTCAATAAGCACACTCTTTGCTAAAAAATACTGATTTGTTAAAATACGCTCCAATGAATTAAATAGGAGCACAGTTAATGACCAAATTTAACTCTTTACGAGATAAATAGCTAGCCCATATAGAAAAGCAAAAAACTTAACCATAGGTTTTACAGGTGCAGTGCAAGCTGATGTCCACAGGGGCTATGGCACATTAGATAAAATGGAATTAAATTTACCTGGCCGTATGATCCATGAAAGGATGCGCTTTTTAGTTTGCAACCTCTAATTTATCAAATTTTTCTTTTAAGGTAAAAGGTGACTCTTGTATGATTTCTTCCTTTCTTCCTTTAGCTATTTCAGCTTTTATGTCAATAGCTCCACACTCAAGATCATTATTGTTATTCATTTCTTTAATAATAACTGAAGG
>CALJPJ010000026.1 GCA_937980625.1 uncultured Bdellovibrionales bacterium | reverse complement strand
GAACGGCCCATGGCCACCACTTGCTTTACATTTAGTACCAATTTTTTTTGTAAATAAGAACTCGCTTCAGAAATATACTTAAAACTATTTTTGCGATGTCTTGAGCCTTCATAAAACCACTTAGCCCCTCTTTCACCACCACCAGGTAAATCAAGAGTAAAATAAGCCCCACCTGCTTCTAGCACCATCTGTACCTCTTTTGACTCAGGACTATTTTTTATAGATATCCAACCGTAGTATCGAATAAATACAAATGCTGGTTGTTTAACTCCATTTTTTACATAAAGCCGACCAGATAACTCAGTCCCGTCCTCAGCAGTAATCTTATGAAACTTTTGCGTGACTTGAGAGGAGTCAAAGTTTAATTCCGTAATATTATCAAGCAATGTTAACTTTGAATTATCTAAATTAATTTCAAAACTATAATTACCCTTTAAAACATCTGAATATGGGGCTCTAGCTTTTTTACCACCAGGGCCAAAATTAAATTTCCCTAAATGCCCAAAAGGCGTTAAACCAAAGTCATTGCCGATTTTATATTCAATTTCTTTATTAGTGTTTAGGTCTAATATAGTTAATGATAAATTCTGTTCTGGAATAGTGTGATACTGTAAAACTAACTTCTCACCTGACAAATCAGCCACATGCAATACTCTATCTTTTTCTGCCTTAACAACTATTCTTCTTGTGCCATTGATAACATCGATTTCCATAACTCCGTAGTTATTACCCGCTTCAGCACTTAATATGTATACTTTTTGATTAAGCTCTCCTAAGTAAACGCCAACAAATTTATTTCTCGGATAAGCCTTCTCCCAATTATAACTCCCATCAGCAAGCTTAGTGCCCTTGTACAAAGAAAATGTAGTCTTAATACCGTATGAAGGATTTAATAATCTAAAAGCAACTAAAGTGTTACCACCATCAACATCTTGAATTCCAAAGTTTTCCGCTAAGCCATGGTTAAAAACTAAAGTATCAGCTTCAGTATAGATATTGCGGTACCTATTTTCACAAATCGGTTTTTTACCATCCTTTACTAATTGTTTATCGTTATAAAAACTATAGTAAAATCCATCACTATTTTTGTTCCACATAAAGTCAGACTTTCTATTATTAGCTGGTTTTTTCATTAATATTTTAGGGTTGTAATCAATAGTTACAACATTCCAAAACTTTAAATCTTGACCGTGGAAGGTTGTATTATAAGCCACTTTTTTACTATCTGGGCTAATTTTAAAGCCAGATACAGAGTAACCCTCATCCAAATTACTATTTTTGGCTAAAATAGTTTTTTTAGAATTTAGGTCTTCCCATACGAGGCCCTCAGAATTGATATAAACATAGCCATACAAGAAGTTTATTTTTCTGGTGTTTTCGGTTTTGTTATTTAATTGAGAGAATCTTTTTTTTATGATTGGCTGTATTTTATCTTCCACTTTTTGCGAATGCCTTTGAACATAATTTTTTGAAACATCAGCGTAACTATAATTACAAAACAAACATGTGGCAACTATAGCCCACAAGCCGAATAAAATATTTTTTTTCACTTTGATTCCCCTCTCTAAATTTAAAATCACGAACAATTTATCAAATAAATTATATTTGTAAGTGATACTTATAAATTACAGAAATTACGTGATGAAACCAATTTTTGCTACAAAAATTTATTAATTAAGATGACTAATTTTTCAATTATGATGGAGCGAGTTATAAGTAAGAAACACATAACCTACTCTATTTAGAGAAAACTGTTAAAACAGACAAGCTGGCTTAAGTTTATGTAAGATTTTTTTAAATATACAAACATTTCTTTATAAATAAATAGAAAATATAGCTGTTTAACTTTTGCTTTCTTTATCGAGGCCAAAAAGCTAAAAAAATTATTTTTTTTATACTCTTAATTTAAATTCCATAATCTATGACATAGGGAAAGTTACTTAGTGGAGCTTGAACTCCCGACCCTAAATTTTCTATCATGGATACAAAGTTAGACTCCAGCTGAGTTTCATCAATGCAATTAACTTCACCCAATTTAAAGTTCATTAAACTATGACGTTTAATAATTTGAAAGTCACTTCTCAATATATTGCTTAAAGGGGTAAAAATACCACCACCTTCCTTATTAATGAACTTTGCCCTGTTAAAGTCAGCATTTTGTAATTTGGAAACTATTAAGGCTAATATTTGCCGATCATTTAAGTTCACATTTGTGCTTTTATAATTAAAAATTAAATTTGCTTTTTTATAATAGTTTATCCCCCCTCTTTTCACGTCTTTATCAATTGGCTCAAAGTAAACACTTATAGTTTCACCTGCTGTTTTTTGCCGACTAAAAGCTAAGTTTATTTTACTTATAAAGTCATTTACTTCGTCATCATAATTCAATTCTATGGCCTCTAAACGGCGCAGATGAGTCAATGGTAACTTAATTTCACGTTCATTATAAAACTCTGTATTTAAATCTTGAATATACCTATCATAGTTTAAGGTTGTTAATTGAATTTCTTTAAAGTTTTTAATA
>CALJPJ010000025.1 GCA_937980625.1 uncultured Bdellovibrionales bacterium | reverse complement strand
CCCGAACTTCCTTCGTATAAGTTCGGGTCAAGCAATGAATAAGAAGGGGTTTCTTCGGATTCAGGCTGCTTTTTTTTGTCTTGTTTATTTTCTATTTCTTCATCTGATTCTTCATCTGACGCCAAGCCTCTAAAATTAATTTTTTTAACTTTTGGATTTGTATTTTCAAACAAAGTGCCTGGCAATGCTCTCATATTATCTATTAGTAATATGGTTTTTTTTGCGTTCGACCTAACACTTAGAGTAGGGGATAGGTTTATATTTACAAAAAATACTGCGATAAAAAAAAATAATATTATTGTTTTTTGTAAAACTATACGCAAAATACAACTCTCCCCTTACCCCAAAACATTCAATAAGCGGGCCAGCTTGAAAATACTAATGTATTAATTTTATTAATGATTTTAGTCTCAAATTGAAACATAAAAAAAATAGCTGTATACAATCAATACAGCTAAACTAAAAATGTATAATAATTTTACTTTTTTATTTTACTAAAAACTTTGAACTCAAAGATTTATCTGCCTTTCTTTTTAACTTGCACCAGTCTGAACCACCACGATTCCCACCATCATATTCAAAGGCCAAATGCTTTTTAATTAAATGCTTTGCTACTGACCGCCCATTAACATATACGTCAGCAAGAACTCTAAAGTATTTCCCTCTGCCAATATCTCTCAATTCAATATCAGAAGAATTTTCTAAAATTTTAACCAATTCATTTTTTGCTCTATGAGCCATTTCAACTTCGCACTTTGTGCGGCCTGGGTGGTCTTTAACTTCACCAGTGTCTATTCCTCTAATACGAACAGAAATTTCTGAGCCAAAAAACGAATGAACACCCGGGATATCAACAAAAAACGTATCACCATCATAGGTTCGTACATAGTCTACACAATAAAAGCTTTCATCCTCATGACTACAATCACTTGCATACGAATTAAGCGTAAAAAATACGGCTAAAATACAAAAAAGCGTACTTTTTATTAAAAACTTCACTATTGGTAGTTGCAAATCTCCCCCTAACCTCTATATCCATTTATATTTCATCTCATACATATAATTATTACAAATATAAATAATAATGGAACTTTGCACTAGCTAAGCGCGTAAATTCAAGTAACTAAAATTACTAGATAATATTCAAGCCTAATTTTTAAGCTCACATAAATATAATTTTAATGCGCCGCTCTCAGCAACAAAAGCTATTTCTTAGTTTTTAAGTTTGCAAAAAATACATGCACTAAAAAGGGAGTTCTAATGGCATGACCAAATAAATTTTCAACGGTCCCTAGTACTGTTTTTGTCTAACTATAATCAAATTTCTATTCCTATATTATAATCAATACTATACTAAATGTGTAATGACTGATGAAATTAACGATCTTAAAATTTTTCTTATGAGCGGAACGGCTAATACGTTTGCCATAACAAATTTCATGTCTAAAGAAAAAGCTAATAGCTTACATAAGCACTTTCAACTCAACTCTATAAACCAGCTAGCAAAAAAAATATGTAAAATAGCTAAGGTTGATGGGTTTATAATTATAACTGAAGCCGATAATAAAAAAAATGATTACAAATGGATATTCCATAATAGTGATGGGTCACCAGCTGAAATGTGTGGTAACGCTGCCAGGTGTATTGGCCACTTAACTTTTAAAAGCCATATTGCCGACCAAAAGCATAGCTTTGAAAGTATAGCTGGAGAAATATCGGTAATTGTTGATAATGAAGATAAAGTCACTGTTGGAATGCCTGCCATTAAAGATATTTCCAGTAAACAAACTTTTAAATTTAAAAATATAATTTATGAGTTTAATTACCTCGACACGGGCGTCCCACATTGTGTCATTAAAATTGATAATTTTAGCAACCTTCAAAGCTATAAAGAATTAGCAACTCACTTAAGAATGGCCTGCCCTGAACGACCAAGAGGGTCAAACATTAGTTTTTATTCATCAAGTTCTGATACTGTAATTGAGTGTGCTTCTTTTGAACGTGGAGTAGAAGACTTCACACAAGCATGTGGCACTGGTGCTGTTGCAGCAGCCTATTGCTTTAGCCAAGAAGTTAACAAACACATTATTGAAGTCAATATGCCTGGTGGACGCGTATTTGTTGATTTCTCAGGAGTTAACCCTTACCTTATAGGCCCAGTCAAATATGATTCAACATTATTTATCGAGGATATTAAAGCTTTATGGATGAACTCGTTTACGGATTAAAATTAATAGATCGCAAAAAAGAAACTAATGACTCTGCCACTTTAATTTTTGAAGTTGGAGAAGAACTTAAAGAGCAATTTAAATTCATTGCTGGTCAATTTGTCACCTTACATTTGATGATTAACGGCTCTTTAATAAAAAGAAGGTACTCTTTAAGCTCAGCACCACATGAAGGTAGCTTTAATATTACAATAAAAAAAATACCTGGTGGCAAAGCCTCTGGCTTTTTAGTCGAAGATCTCGAAATTGGTAAAGTTATACCCATGACACCACCAGCTGGTATTTTTACTTTCACA
>CALJPJ010000024.1 GCA_937980625.1 uncultured Bdellovibrionales bacterium | reverse complement strand
CTATCTTGGTTTTTTTCATCTTTGGGTTGAAATGTACCTATGCCAATTCGATCAGCCTCACTGAGTACTAAGCGCTTTACGCGCACATGTTTGAATACTTGTGTCACATCACCATGGTATTTTTCTAGTAATTTAGAAAATATAAAACGACTTGGTGGACACAATTGTCCCTTAATAGCTACACGAAAATCATCTTTAGAACTTCTATTTAATTCTTCACATAATTTTTTACGCATATTCTTAGGTATTAAAAGTAGTGGCTCTTCATGCATTGGAGATGGAAATACTCTTACCCCAGTACCAAAAATTTCTTCATGCTCTCCGTCTTTATCTACCCACTCAAATGTATACATTAGTCCGTTGTCAGTTTTAGAATATCTCTCTAAACCTTTTTTTAACATTCGACAAACTGTTGATTTAGCACTACCAACAGGGCCATGAAGTAAAATTACTCGTTTTTCAGTTCCATAACCTAAAGCTGCAGAACGCAATACATTGACCAACTTCATTAATGTAATGTCCATGCCAAAAACAGCATCCTTACCACCATGATCTTCATCATCAAAAAAATTGTAATGAACCATTTGTTTTTTTACGTCAACGTATTCTTTGGTTCCTTTTTCCATAACCATGTCATATATACGCTGAAAGGCATTCCTAGTGATACGTGGGTTTTTCTTGACCATATTTAAATATTCATTAAATGTTCCAGACCAGTTTAAGTCTTGATATTCGCTAACATTATTCCAGGCCTTGAACATTTCGGTATAATCTAAGCCACCGCTTTCATTTGACATCGAATCCTCCTTGACTCATTTTAGATCTGAACTAGAGTAAGGTTAAACAGTGAACACTTACCCTACACTTAATATTATGGGACTTTTGTATGTAAAAGTCCAATTTTCATTAATGATTTAACTTAGTATTTTTTTATTAAAGGTATAAAAATAATTTTAAATTTTTATTTAACCTTTAATTTTAAATTATTTAAAGGCTGAGGACCAAGCTAGCTCGTAACGACAACAGATTAGCCTCTTTTTAAAACTAAATAAACAACCCTAGTCTACTTTTAAAACATAATTCTAATAAATAAGGCCGGACTTTTGTCGACTTCATTACAGTAATACCTATAAATATTACATCAATTTGAAACACCCCTAAGTATTTACAATCGATCTAATTCAGCCTCAATACTAATATTAGGGTTACAGTTTTAATAAATGAGCTTAGTACCAAAATCTGGTTTTAGTACTATAATACATCATATTTATATTATTAATGTTAAAGTGATTACAACTATGTGAGGTGCTATGAAATTACTACTACTTACATTCATTACTATTCAATTTTTATCAATAGCTTGTACCTCTCCTACTCATAGAGATGTGGCCTCTGATGATATAACAGACTTATATACTATTATTCGTACTTTAACCTGTAATAATGAAAAAAATAAATTTGTCATGATCAGAGATAGTGCCATTGAAAACTTTTACCCAACAGAGATTTACATAAATGATAAAAAGGTTGAGGGCATTAAACATTATGGTATGCCAGATGGCAGTGCTGGGTTTGGCTTTAAAAATGTTTACTTTATTGATATGAGAGGGCGATTTCCGTTTAAGTCATTTGAAAAAGAAATTTTTATTAATGGCCAAAACGAATTATTTGAGTGCACTCATAGAATTAAAACAAAAATATTTAGATCTCGATAAATAAATACTGATTACCAATTTGGTTTTTTCATTACAAATCTATTTTTTTGCTCTTGTGTTAAACCACTCGCGAAGCTTTTAACTTTAAACTGAACAACTCCTTTAGGGTGAATTAAAATAATTTCTTTGGGTTGTCTATTTTTATGTAAACTCCAGCGCACAGTTAAGTTTTCAGCACGCTGAAAACAATTAAACTTCAAACTACTCTCGTCGGTACACACCCAATTAGAGTCATTAAATTTTTTCGCCCAGAATATATTAAATAACAATTTTAAATCCATGGGAAAAGGCAGCTTATTACCTAAGTTTAAGCCACTCACATCACCAGAATAAAATTTTCTTTGCCGAGGAATCATGTACTGAACCTGACTGCCATTCACTGTGGCGCTGGCAAGGTGACCGATTAAAGGGGCTGTTATATCAAGTCGCAAATTTGAATATTCTTTAATTAGAGTCTTAAAGTTTACAATAAAACTTTTATTTTTTACCTTATCTTTTATATAGGTATAACCTTCAAACACACCTTCTCTGGCTGTTGAATACTGGTTATTAACTTTATTTATAGACTGACACGATACAATACTAATTAGAAGCAGGCATACGGCTATTAATCGGCTTAAGTATTTGCTCCTTGATGGACGTAAGCTTTGTTTTAATTCTATCAACTTTGAAACCTTCATTTTCCAACTCCAATGCTTTTTCATACATTATGCGTGCTTTTGCCGTAAGTTGGTACTTATAATAAGCGTCGCCAAGGTGCTCAGCAACAATACTTTCGTCTGGTTTAAACCTATGAGCTTTTTCTAAGTTTTGTATAGCCATGCGCATATTACCTTTTTTAAAGTATATCCAGCCAATTGTATCTAATATATAAGCATCATTAGGTTTTAATTTATTTGCTATTTTTGCCAGCTTCATAGCTTTATTTAAGTCTTTGCCAGAGTCAGCATAGGTATAAGCTAAGTAGTTGAGAGCTTGTACATGCTCAGGGTCTTGAGCTATAAGCTTTTCTAGTTCAGCTATTGTCTCCCCTTTGCTGCCAACTTTATCAAGCATAGTTGCATGCATATACCTAATATCTGTATTAGCAGGAAAAACTTTAACCGCCTCTGTCATTACTATACTAGCTTCTTTATAAGCCCGAGCTTCACTTAATAAACTTGCCTTTAAAGAGTAAAGCTCTGGAATATCTTTTCTTTTTTGTAGGCCCTCTGATACTTTGTCTAAAGCTTCTTGTTCTCGCTCTAGTTTCTGTAAAATTAAAGCACTATGTAAAATGGCATCTGGAAAATAATCACTACCTAAATTAACTTCATTATATTGCACCAATGCATTCTCTGAAAGATTAACCTCTTCATATACAGCACCGAGGTAAAACCTTATTTTATCTAGTGTAGGGTCCACCTTTAAAATTGCTAGTAACTTATCTATCGCTTTTTCATATTTTTTTCTTTCCACTAAAATAAGCGCCATTTTAGTTTTAGTACTTAGGTCACCGGGGTGAAACCCTTCTAAAAACTGTAATTGCTCTAAAGCTTTATCTAGCTGGTTGCCTTCGAGGTAATACTGGCTTAAAAAAGCTGCCCCTTGCTCTAGTGGGCCATAACGGTCTTGATAAGATAAAAATATTTCTATAGATTTATCAATTCTGTCTTGCTCTTGGTAAATTCGAGCTAAATGGGTCACTGACTCTTTATGGTCAGGCTTAATCGTTAAAGCCTTTTCTAACTCTTTAATTGCCTTATTTTCATTTTTTAAACCACCTTGCTCATGATAAACACGGGCTAAATAATAATGGGCCACATGGCTATTATCATTATCTGCGACTTTCACTAATTTTTTAAAAACTATTTTTGATTCGTTAAACTTACCTTGTTCAGCAAGTAATGCTCCTAAGTAGATATATGCTTCATAACTTTTTGGATCTTGCTTAAGCATTTCTACATATTGCTCTTCAGATTCATCATACATTTTTAAAGAGCTGTAAATACCGCCAAGTAAGACTCTAGCTTCTTTGTATGTAGGATCTGCCTTTGTCGCTGCTTGAACTTCTTCTAAAGCTTCATTTACAAGTCCGGAGCGTAAATATTCAGCAGCTAAACGTGTTAATACAACGGGAGATTTTGGGTCATAGACAAGTGTCATTTTAAACTCTTCAATTGCCCTTTTAGAGTCTCCATCTAAACTTAATGACTCACCCAATGCGTAATGATAATCACCTTTGGTTTTTAAATGTACATCATCGATAAGTTTTCCACTCACTTCCCTTGCAGAAAATACCGACTCTGGTGCTTGGTTTTTAGTAGAAAAAATTGAATTTTTATAATTATTACCAGTGACCGCACATGAAGATAAAGTGACTAATAAACAAACAATATATAAACTCTTCATGAGCTCCTTTGGGTTATAAATACTCATCGGAGCTCAATCTCTAAAGCTTGAAAGCTTGTTTGCTTTTGGTACAAAACTGCCCAAAAGTATGGCAGTTAATTTTTAGCTTTGTAAATTTCGACAAAGCTCTAGGTTAATTTTTCATTTCTATATTCGCTTTTTAGAAAATAACTAACAATATTGTGCATACAACATAAGTACTTAATAATACT
>CALJPJ010000023.1 GCA_937980625.1 uncultured Bdellovibrionales bacterium | reverse complement strand
GGCTCCACCTTGACCACCACCAATACATAAGGTGGCCAAACCCAATTTTTTATTTTGTGCTTTCAGCGCTTTAGCTAAAGTTAGCACTAAACGACTTCCAGTTGCTCCAACCGGATGGCCTAAGGCTATCGCTCCGCCGTTAATATTTAATTTATTAACATCCACCTCTCCTAAAGCTCCTGCTAAACCTAATTTTTTTTGACAAAACTCGTCACTAGCAAAAGCTTTATTACAAGCTAAAACTTGGGCGGCAAAAGCCTCATTTAACTCAATTAAATCCATATCTTTAAACTCTAACCCAGCACGTTTTAAAGCAATGGGGGTCGAATACACTGGACCAAGCCCCATACGCTCAGGCTCAAGCCCGGCAAAAGCATAGCCTCTAATTCTAGCTAGTGGCTTGTAACCTAAACTTTTAGCTTTTTCTTCATCCATTAGAAGTAACATTGCAGCCCCATCAGTTAAAGGGCAGGCGTTGCCAACTGTAATGCTTCCGTATTTACGATCAAAATAAGGGCGAAGTTTTGCTAACTTTTCAACTGTTTGCCCTTTTCTTGGTCCAATATCTTGATGTATTACTTTTTTAAATTTTGGTGGAATAAATATAGGGGTAATTTCATCATTAAAGGCCCCGGACTCTTGCGCAGCAACAGCGCGGTTATGTGATAGTGTGGCAAATTCATCTTGCTCTTTGCGACTAATACCGAACTCTTTAGCGAGTATCTCTGCTGTCATCCCCATATTAATACCAACAAAGGGGTCTGTTAAACCCTCCATCACAGATACTCTAGGTTTTAAATGCCCCAATTTTAATTTTTTTAAGGCCCCTAAGCGCTGACCTAAGCTTTTTGCAAAAGCAAACTCACCAAAAATATTTTGAAACTTTTGCGTAAACAAAAGTGGCATTTGTGTCATGCTCTCTGTACCACCAACTAAGACTGTATCCATGGTGCCAGACTTAATTTTTTCGTAACCAGAAGTGACACTTTCTAGAGCTGATGCACAGTTCCTATGCACAGTATAAGCAGAGGTTTTCAAAGGAATGCCTGCCCTTAAAGCAACAACACGCCCAATATTTACGCTATCAGATGGACTCCCCGTATTTCCAACGATAACTTCGTCCACTGAATCCGTATCTAAGTTTGTTTTTGCTATTAACTCTCTTAAAGCGACTTCACCGAGGTCAGCTGGGTGAACTGCTTTCAAATCCGTTCCTGCCTTGGCAAAGGGGGTTCTTAGACCTTCCACGATTACTACATTTCTTGACATATGTGCCCACCTTAATTATTTAGGGTTATTTATTACTCAGAATTTTTAGGAATAACTGACTTATATTGTGATGTTAACGCGCAAAATCATACAATTACTAAAAAAAAGCCAATTACTTTACCCTATGCTAGAGTTGTGAAAAACACACATAGTCTTGTTTTTAATAGTGCTATTTGAAAACAATAAGACTATTTTAATTTCCTTATTTAACTTAAGTTGAATTTCGCATTTGAAGGATAACAGCATGGCAAAATCATTTGATAAAGAAGCCCTCCTATACCACTCACAAGAAAAGCCTGGTAAAGTTGATGTAAGAACTAGTAAAAAGTGTGATAGTGAATACGAGCTTTCACTGGCCTACTCCCCTGGAGTGGCAGCACCTTGTAAAGAGATAGCTAAATCTCCCGATAAAGTTTACGACTACACAACAAAAGGAAACCTTGTTGCTGTCATTACCAACGGAACGGCTGTTTTAGGTTTAGGGGACATTGGCCCTCTAGCTAGTAAACCTGTTATGGAAGGTAAAGGTGTTTTATTTAAAAAGTTTGCTAATATCGATGTCTTTGATCTTGAACTAAAAACAGACAACATAGATGATTTTATAGAATCTGTTAAAACATTAGAACCTACTTTTGGCGGTATTAATCTTGAAGATATTAAAGCTCCCGACTGCTTTATTATTGAAGAAAGATTAAAAGAAGAAATGAATATTCCGGTGTTTCATGACGATCAACATGGTACCGCGATTATTTCTGCTGCTGCTTTAATCAACGCTTGTTTTATTGCAAAAAAGAAAATTAAAAATGTAAAAATTGTTATTAATGGAGCAGGAGCTGCGGCCATAGCCTGTGCCAAACTATTTATGAAAGTCGGAGCTTTAAAGAAAAACATTATCATGTGTGACTCGAGAGGAGTTATTCACTCTGAACGCGAAGAAGGCATGAATAAATACAAAAAACAATTTGCCGCTAAAACTAAAGCTCGCACTTTAACTCAGGCCTTAAAAGGAGCAGATGTTTTTTGCGGCCTAAGTGTTGCCGGAGCATTAACTCCGAGCATGCTAAAAGGTATGTCAAAGCGTCCAATAGTTTTTGCCATGGCTAACCCCGACCCTGAAATATTGCCATCAAACGCTATTAAAGTACGCCCTGATGTTATTATGGCCACCGGCCGTAGTGACTTTCCCAACCAGGTGAATAATGTTTTAGGTTTTCCTTCTATTTTTAGAGGGGCTTTAGATGTTCAAGCCACTCATATTAATGAAGAAATGAAATTAGCCGCAGCCCATGCTTTAGCCGATTTAGCCCGACAAGATGTACCAGACTCTGTATCCGAAGCTTACGGCAATAGATCATTTACCTTTGGGCCTGATTACATTATTCCCAAACCATTTGATCATCGTGTGCTTACAACTGTTGCCCCTGCTGTGGCCAAGGCCGCCATGGATACAAAAGTTGCTCGCAAACCCATAAAAAACCTAGAACGTTATAAAGAACAACTAGAAGCGGCACAAAGTTTTCGCCAAGGATTTATCAGAACTAATATTAATAAAATAAAAGCCTACACTAAAAAAACAAAGGGTAAAAAACCAAAAATTGTTTTTCCTGAAGGCAACAGCACCAAAGTACTCAAAGCCCTAAATACAATTGCATCAGAAGAAATCATTACTCCAGTTTTACTAGGCAACCAAGAGACAATTAAAGCCACCATTGCTAAGCTTGAACTAGATAACTTGTCTAATATTGAAATTTTACAACCAAGAGAGCAAAAAAACTTTTCAGATTACACCAAAAAATTCTACTCCATTAGACAACGCAAAGGAGTTATGGAAGCTGAAGCGACACGACTTATACGAGACCCCTATTATTATGCCTCTATGATGGTTAATGAAGGCGATGCCGATGCTTCAGTATCTGGAGCCGTACAAAATTATGCAGACTGTATCAGGCCTATTTTTGAAATCATTGGTCCAGACAAATATAAAACCGCCGCAGGACTTATAATTATATTATTTGAAGATCGCCTACTATTTTTAACTGATACAACAGTGAACATAAACCCAACGGCCGAACAATTAGCAACTATTGCACTCGCTGCATCGAGAGTGGCTAAGTACTATAATATTGAGCCGCGAGTGGCCATGCTCAGCTACTCTAATTTTACTGGTAAAAAAGAAGCTCCGGCCAAAATGCAAAAAGCAGCCAAGCTAGTTTCTGAAATCAACCCAAAACTTACTGTTGATGGTGAAATGCAAGCTGACACAGCTGTTAACCCAACAATTGTTGAAAGAATTTTTCCGTTTTGCAATATTAAAGATGGAGCTAATATTTTAGTTTTTCCAGATTTAAATTCAGGAAATATAGCTTATAAGCTCATTCAACAATTAAGTGAGTGTGAAGTTATGGGGCCTTTTTTACTTGGTATCAATAAACCTGCCAACGTCATGCAAAGAACATGTAATGTACAAGATATTATAAACACAATCGTGCTTACAGCGGTTGAATCACAAGCCTATCGTCAAAGGACCAAAAAACAAACTACTTCAAAGAAAAATGGACGCAAATAATAAAACTGAAAGAGCTATCGTTGTTGGCGTTAGCTTAAAAAATGAAAATTTTAGTGAAATGAAAGAAAGTTTAGTCGAACTTGAAGACTTAGCTTTCGCAGCTGGCGCAGATGTGGTAGCTAATATTACCCAATCACTCAACCAATACCAAGCGGCCACTCTTATTGGTAAAGGCAAAATCCAAGAACTTAAAGAACTTTGCCAAGAACAAGATGTCTCCTTGGTTATTGTGGATCACACACTATCCGGAATACAATCAAGAAACTTAGAAAAAGAATTGGGACTTAGAGTTTTAGACCGTTCGCAACTTATTTTAGATATTTTTGCCCAACGTGCACAAACCTACGAGGGAAAACTACAAGTGGAGCTTGCTCAAATGTTAGATCAATTGCCACGCATGGTTGGTGCTTGGATGGGCTCACTTTCAAGACAAGGTGGTGGCATTGGCACACGAGGCCCTGGTGAAACGGCTTTAGAAATAGACCGACGAAATATTCAAAAACGAATTAAAATCATCAAAAAAAAGTTAGATAATGTTAGTAAACATAGAGCACAACACCGCAACAAAAGAAAAAAACATCAAGTGCCAAGCTTTTCGATGATAGGCTATACTAACTCAGGTAAAAGCTCCTTGCTTAATCGTATGACGGGTTCACAGTTACTTGCCAAAGATCAACTTTTTGCCACACTAGACCCAGCCACAAGAAAACTACACTTAGACAATCACGGACCAGTTGTTATCACCGATACCGTTGGCTTTATTCGCAACCTGCCAACCCACTTAATTGAAGCTTTTAAAGCGACTTTGGAAGAGTCCGCTGAGGCCGATGTTTTACTGCATGTGGTTGACCTATCAAACCCAGGGTTAAATAAGCAAATTGAGATTGTGGATGGACTTATTGAGCAATTTCAATGGCAAGATAAACCAATTATTTATGTTTTTAATAAACTCGACCAAGCAAATCTTGAAAATCAATTTAGTGTTAAGCAAAAAAACAGAGCCTTTACCAGTGCTATCACAGGTGAAGGTATTGATAAACTAAAAGCTTTAATGGCTAATACTTTAAAAAGCCTCAACCAAGAGGTCGTTCTTTATTTCAACAAAGATGATGAACATAAAATATATGATCTTGCTAGGATTACAACCATAGATAAA
>CALJPJ010000022.1 GCA_937980625.1 uncultured Bdellovibrionales bacterium | reverse complement strand
CTGTTGAAGCTATTAAGTATGCGGTAAAACATGGGGCACATATCATAAACTATTCAGGCGGTGGCTTAGAAGCCAGTCCAGCAGAAAGAAAAGCTATTGAAGCAGCAAGAAAAAAAGGGATTTTATTTGTCGCTGCTGCTGGGAACGAAAGGTCTAATTCTGATATACATGGTTACTACCCTGCTGATTATAAAATGTCTAATATAATTTCTGTAACTGCAATTGATAAAAATAAATATGTTTTACCTTCCAGTAACTATGGGGCGGCATCTGTTGATTTAGCAGCTCCAGGAAACAATATATTATCAACACTGCCTGGGGGTCGTTATGGTAAAATGACTGTAACTTCTCAAGCTACAGCTTTTGTAACAGGAGTTGCGGCCTTAATTATGTCAAGGTTTCCAGACTATAAACCACAAAAAATTATTAAGCATTTAACTCAAACTGGCGATTTAGATCAAAGATTATCTGGAAAAACAAAATTTAAAAAAAGGTTGAATACATATAGAGCTCTAACGATTCTAGACTCTGGTGTAAGTGCTACTGGCATAATGGCAAGTAACACTAAAAATATTCCTAAAAATACATTTACAATCAAAGAAAATGCTCAAGAAAGCTCTGTTGCCTCTACAAATAGTGAGTTTTCTGGCTTATCTAGTTTTGCTAAAAGAATGAAACAAGAGCTCTCTAAAACTATTAATACAGCAACGTCTAGATAATATAATTAATTATACTTTAATTGCAGGAACTTTAAGCCTGCAATTAAGCTCAAAGAAAAGGCGCCAATGCCAATCAAATTTTTATATTCAGGAAAGTATAAACCAAGTCCAATTATAGAAAAACTTAATATAAATGAAAATGTCCATAGATTAAAAAAACGAAAAAAACCTTTTTTTGACTTAGCAATAACAATATTTTGAGTTTGAACTGAAGACAAAACTATAATCTGTTTTTTCATTTTATTAGCAATATCATCATAAGGGTTAACCGATAAGATTGAATTATACTTATGTGAAGCATAGTCTAGGTTTTGCTCAAGTTGGCTATATTGAATAAAGTTTTTATGCGCACTTTCTGAGTCATAATTATCCAGAACAAGCTCCCATAAATCTTTAAGTTCATCACTTGCTGAGTAAAAACCTTTCGTTTCTCTACTTTCGGAGACTTTGGCTAAAACAACTGAACACTTTAAACACTCCAATGTCGAGGCACTATTTTTATAACTACATTTAGGGCAAGTAATTACTTTTATTTCATTATTTTTTAAGCTCTGAGCTATATGAGTCTTTTCATCTGTTTTATTAGGTAAAGAGTTCGTATTTCCCACCTCTGTACTTACTTTTTCGGTGATTTGTACCTCATTTTTCTGAGTACCCTGATTATCCATTGCTGTTGGCGCGTCGCGCAAATGAAATTTTCCAATGATTTTGAAGTCCTGTAAGCACTCTGGATAATTGATATAAAAGTCTGTACTACAAACACGACAATTAAAGTTTGGCCGTGGACTCATAACCTCATGAGGATTAATTGCATATAGTTTATCACATTTAGGGCAACTCACTTGCATAGTCTCTAAACTTAAACTGTTTTTAAAGTTAAAGTCCAAAACCTTATTTATTTCCTCTAATGAGTTTATCTCCAACCCCGACTCCATTCGTGACAATATTTATTAACTCAACTAAAATCACATTATGTTAAAAAACAAAATGTTTACCTACTCTATACTATCAGGAATTTTCATAGGCACAAGTTTTATTCCTTTTCCTCCATGGGCAAGTTTATTTGCTTTTGTTCCACTTTGGCATTTCTGGCAAAGTGAAACCTCATTAAAGAAAATATTTTGGTCAGGTTGGATAACTCAATTTATTCTTACTCTCATCGGATTTAATTGGATTATTATTACTATTCACGATTTCGGTGGTCTACCTTGGCCTGTAGCTTTTTTAGGACTACTTGCATTTTGTAGTTTTGCAACCATCTACATACCAATGGCAGGTCTTATTTATGGCTTGCTCAAACAGAAAGCCCATTTTAATTCAATGCAGTCACTCCTATTAATAGCTACTTTATTAGCTTTATTAGAACCTCTTGTAAAAACAATTTTTCCATGGAACTTTGGCTATACAACTATCACCCTTCCTCTTCCAACTTTTCATATTGCTGAATGGATAGGGTTTGAAGGAATTAGCTCCATAATTATTTTTCTTAATATTTTAAGTTATTTTATTATTTTTCCCATAAGCAAAAGCTTCAATAGGGCCTTTAGCAGTCTTTGCCTGATCTTTATTTTATGTATCTTAACTGCCACAGGATATTTTTTAAAAATAAGTGCACATAAAACAAACATGGACAAGAGTTTATCTGTTGGAATTGTCCAAGCAAACATTGGAAACCTGCAGGAGCAAGCTAATTTACACGGTTTTAGGTATAAAAGTATTATCATCAACAAATACTTGAATCTCTCTAAAGAGGTTCAAAAAAGCCATGACCCCGACATATTAATTTGGCCAGAAACTGCAGCCCCTGTAAAGCTCGGTCCATACACTTCAAACCCCTATAGTATCAACTTAACTAAAGAGTTAAAAAAGCTAAATATTTCGTTGATCACAGGAACATATACACGAGCTGATACGGGGCAAACTGCCAATTCTGTTGTTTTTATAGATAAAGGTGAGTTTATTTCACCTAACTATAGCAAAACTCATCTTTTGGCATTTGGCGAATATATCCCAGGTAGTAAATTATACCCAAAAGTTAAAACTTTTTTGCCTCAGATTTCAGACTTTAAAGCTGGCAACGGCCCCCAAATTACAAATTTTAAAAATACTAACTTTGGCGTTCAAATTTGTTATGAAAGTTTATTCCCAAGATTTTCTACCAAGTTGGCCAAACTTGGAGCTGAAGTTATCGTTAATGTAACTAACGACTCTTGGTACGGAATATATATGGAGCCAAAACAACATTTATACATGACTCTCGCTCGTGCCATAGAAACAAGAAGACCACTTATTAGATCAACAAATACCGGTATTTCCACAGTTATATTATCTAATGGTGAAATATTAGAACAATCTCCTACAAGATCTATTTGGACCTCTGTGTTTGATGTCCCTTACTCATCAGCACCAAAAATAACATTTTATACTAAATACACTAATCTTGGCTTTTATATTAAATTTCTGCTATTACTATTGCTCTTAGTATATGGATTTAAACAAAGAAAAATACATGAAACAAAAAAACTTAATAAATAATTTAGATTGGCAAAACCTTCTTCACCATTTGTGTGGTTTTGCTACCTCGGTTCAAGCTAAACTGAAATTAAAAAACATAGTCCCCTTACCTAGTCAAAGTGAAGCTGAAAAAAGCTTTCAGTATATTGCGGAATGTAAGAGTGTTTTGAAAACTGGGGTTAGACCTCGAATGGAGAGCTTAGAACTATTTGAAACTTGGTTTCCTTTAATAAAAAAAGGGTCTGAGCTTAAACCAATGGATATTAAAGATATTCGTTCTTTTTTAATTGAATGCTTAACACTTAAAGAAACACTAAGTAAATTTAATTCCAAACTTATTGTTGATCAAATGGTAAATTTTTTTGATCCTGAAATAGGCTTAGAAAAAATAGAAGCTTTACTCACATATGATGGTTTTATTAAAACGAACGCCAGTCAACGATTATATGATTTAAACCAATCTAAAAAAGACCTGAGTTCGGGAATAAAAAAATCGCTTGAAAAACTAGTCAAAAGCTACGAAATTGAAGACATTATTCAAGATAAATTTGTTACTACAAGAGAAGGGCGTTGGGTTTTACCTATAAAAAGTGGTATGCAACATCGATTTCAGGGGGTAATTCACGACTCTAGCCAGAGTAAGCAAACGGTTTTCATGGAGCCCTCCGAAGTTATAAATACCAATAATAAAATACGAGAAATAGAACTACAAATTAAAGAAGAAATTAACCGCTTACTACGTGATATCTCAAGCTTCTTTTATCAAAAAAAAGATGATCTAGATTATTCTTTTAAAACTTTATTATTTTTTGATATTAAATTTTCTAAGGCTCAACTTGCATTACAAACTGACGCTCATATATGTCAGTTTAACCCAAATAAAATTAAACTTGATTTAGTTAAAAACCCTATTTTAATTTTACAAAATGAAAATGTAATTTCTAATAATGTTGAACTCGATAGTGAAAAAAGAATTCTTTTACTATCTGGCCCAAATGCTGGTGGAAAAACTGTGCTCTTAAAATCAATTGGCTTAAACCTGCACATGGCCAGATGCGGGCTGTTAATTTGTGCACAACCAGAATCAGAAATTCCTTTTCTAAATGATATTATCTCTAGTGTTGGTGATCACCAAAGTTTATCTAAAAACTTAAGTAGCTTTGCCAGTCATTTAAAAATTTTAGAGCAGGCTACAAAATTATCTAGTTTATCTAGCCTTGTACTTATTGATGAAATTTGTAGTTCTACTGACCCTGAAGAAGGTGCTGCTTTAGCACGTAGTTTTATTGATAAGTATAGCCAAAATAATATTTTTGCCATTGTGACCTCTCACTTTAATTATTTAAAAAATAACTTATCGCAAAATAAAAATATTGTGAATGGTAGCCTTGAGTTTGACCTTCAATCAGGGCCAACTTATAAGTTTTTACAAGGGATCACTGGTCAATCCTTAGCCATTCAAACAGCGAAAAGAATTGGAATAGATGATAATATCATTAACAAAGCTCTCGAGTATATGGGCCCCGACCAAAAAAACTACTTTAATAACGTCGAAGAAGTATCAAAACTAAAAGATATACTAAAACATAAAACTAA
>CALJPJ010000021.1 GCA_937980625.1 uncultured Bdellovibrionales bacterium | reverse complement strand
AACTAGTAGCGACCACAGATTTCGAATCTATTGGACCTGAAATGTGAGTTAATAAGTCATTAAAATTTTTTAGTATTTCTGAACACTTAGCCATGTTTTGATGATCCTTAGTAGATTATAAAAGTAATGATACAGGGCAATAACTCCAACTAGAATTTTACCCGTATTTAGGTTATGTATACTAACGAAGGAGATACTTATGGCAAAGAAAAAAAAGGCTAAGTCACTAAAAAAAGTGACCAAAAAGACACCTGTAAAAAAGTCAAAAAAGAAAGTTGCTAAAAAAACAAGTAAAAAAACTGCTAAAAAAGTATCTAAAAAAATTACAAATAAAATGACTAAAAAAGTAAATAAGAGCGATTGTGGAGTAGCTGAGTCAGTTAAGGCTAAAGAAACAACAGAAAAACCCGTTAAAAAACCTAGAAAAAAGAGAGTTACTAAAGCTGAAACTTTACGTTTGATGCAGCAGGAGCAATTAGTAAAAAAATGGCAATCTTTGTATAAAAAGCTAGATAAAATTGATACAGCAAAATACAATATGAGAGATAAGTTTAATGAAGAAACAGCAATCTCTCATAAAAAATTAGGATGGGGTTTTATACTTTCAAATGTAAATGATCGTTTGGAAGTTTTATTTGAAGACGGTATTAAAAATTTAATTTCGAATTACAAATCTTAAAGGGTAATTATATATATGGCAAAAGACGATCTCGCGCAGCTTGAAGGTAAAGTTATTGATGCAGGAGCCGGAGGGCTCTACAAAATAAAACTTGAAAACGAAGTTGAAATTTCAGCTAAACTATGTGGAAAGATGAGACGTTTTAATATTCGTGTTGTTGTTGGCGATAGAGTAACAGTAGGTGTTTCACCCTATGATCCTTCTCACGGTCTAATTATGTATCGTCACAAATAGATTTCAATGGAAAAAATTAAAGTATTACCTCCAAAATTAAAGTCGTTTTATTCTTCCAAACTTCCTGGTGTATCAGAAAAGTCTATTCTTTCTGTAATAAACCTGGTCGCTGAAGGGGGAACAGTTCCTTTTATTTCTAGATATAGAAAAGATCAAACTGGTAACTTAGATGAAGTTGCTGTTCGTAATGTTATTTTAACATTTGAAAAGTGGGAAGCTCTAGAAAAACGTAAGGCCTTTGTTGTTGAAGAGCTTACAAATCAAAAAAACTTAACTGATGATTTAATGTTACAAATAAATGCATGTGATGAGTTGCGTGAATTAGAAGAGATTTACCGCCCATACAAGAAAAAGAAAAAAACTAAAGCTAAAATTGCTCGTGATGCAGGTATAGGCCCGCTAGCTGATTGGATATGGAAAATTGGACAAGGGGAGTTAAAAGACTCTACAGCTTTAGAAGTAAAAGCCAAAGACTATATAAAAGTAGATGCAGGTTTTGCCACCTATGAAGAAGTGCTAAGAGGTGCGCAACATATTTTAGTTGAAAAGTTAAATACTAATTTGAACTTAAGAAAACTCGTTAGAGATGATTATTTTAAAAGTGCAATTTTAAACTCGAATAAAACCACTAAATTTAAAAATAAATCAAAATATGAAAAATACGCTGAGTTTAATGAGCCAGCTAAAAAATTACTAGATAAAAAGGCATCACATCGTTACTTAGCTATGAGACGTGGGTGGCAAGAAGGTGAACTTAAGATTGCCTTTACTTCAGAGTCTGATGCTAGTTTATTAGCCGACTTTGAAAAAGAAGCTTGTAAGGTAGACAACCCGTTAGTTTCAGGGATTTTAAAGTTAAGTGCCAAAGTAGCGTTAAATGTACATGTATTACCTTCTGTAACAAATGAGTTACATAGTTTGTTAAAAGAAACTGCAGACCAACATGCTATAGATGTTTTTGCCGATAATTTAAGACGAGTTTTAATGTCGAGTCCATTTGGAACTAAGGTCGTACTAGGAGTTGATCCAGGTTTAAAAACTGGTTGCAAGCTTGCTTTAGTTGATCAGAGTGGTAACTTTATATCTCATACTGTGATGCACTTTTTAGCAGAACAAGATTTTGAAAAAGCAAAAAAATTATTTAAAGAATTATTTTCTCAAATAAAACTTGAAGTGATTGCTGTTGGTAATGGTACAGGAGGCAGAGAAGCCGAAGTATTTATAGCAAAAGTATTAAAAGAGCTAAAAATTGAAGGTTGCCATATACTAATGGTAAATGAGTCGGGAGCTAGTGTTTACTCCGCGTCAGATATTGCTAGGGAAGAGTTTCCAGATTTAGATTTGACAGTTAGGGGGGCGATATCAATTGCCCGCAGGCTGCAAGATCCATTAGCTGAGCTTGTAAAAATTGACCCAAAAAGTATTGGTGTGGGGCAGTATCAACATGACGTACCTCAGTCTGAATTAAAAAAATCATTAAGCTCTGTTGTTGAGTCCTGTGTGAACCAAGTTGGTGTTAATTTAAATACGGCCTCAACCTCTTTATTACAATATGTTTCAGGTATAGGTCCTGCGATTGCTAAAAATATAATTACATATCGTAAAACTAATGGGTTATTTAAAGAAAGAAGTGAGCTAATGAAAGTTGAAAGACTTTCTAGTAAGGCTTTTGAACAGGCTGCTGGTTTTTTAAGAGTTCCAGAAAGCCCAATTGCTTTAGATAATATGGGTATTCACCCTGAAAGTTATACGGCTGTTCGAGAGATGGCTAAAGATGTTAATTTAAGTATATCTAAGTTAGCTACCCCTGCTGGTCTGGCTTCACTTAAAGATAAAAAAGAAAAATGGGTAAAGCTTGTAGGAGAGTTTACGTTTAATGATATTGTATCTGAGCTAGAAAAGCCAGGTCGTGACCCAAGAGACCCATACAAGATTTTTAAATTTCGCGATGATATTCATGAAGTTAAAGACTTAAAAAAAGATATGATTTGCCCTGGCATTGTAACCAATGTAACAAACTTTGGTGCCTTCGTAGATATTGGTGTGCACCAAGATGGTTTAGTTCATATTTCACATTTATCACACCAGTTTGTAGATGATCCTCAAAAAGTGGTTAGCCCAGGTGATCAAGTGCAAGTTAAGGTTTTAGATGTTGATAGTGAGAAATCACAAATTTCTTTATCTATGCTACTAAAAGCAAAACCAAAAGTGGCCATTAACCCTAGTGCTAAAAAGAAAACAAAAGCCAGTCGCAAAGCTGGTGGTCAAAAAGGCAAAGATGGTAAGTTTAAGCGACCAAATAAAGGCACTGGTAAACCTAATCGTGGTAATAACAATAAGCCCCGTCGTGGACCTAAGCCAGCTTTTAATAATCCGTTTGCAGCACTTGGTGATTTTAAAAAAGATTAAGTTAGTTAGTATATATTGGGGTCAAAATTTTCAGCTTTACTGAAGAGAGTAATATTTCTTTGGTTGCCAAATTGGTGCAAAGTTTAGAGCCAAATTCGTAGGCTAAAGGTTAAAAGTATGATTAATGATTTCAGTGAAGCCAGTTCCGCCACTGCTACGACTAACATATTTTGGTTTTTGCTTAAGCTCATTTATAAACTCTTTGATATTGCTAACCGCAAAAGATTGGTCAAAAAAACCAAACATGGGCTCGTCATTAGGTGAGTCGCCGACAAATATGGTGTTGTCTTGGGCTTGCTCTAAGCTTAATGAAAACTCGTCATTTAAAAAAGTCTTACACATAGATAATTTATTGTAATCTCCAAACCAGCCGTTTACGTGGATGGAACTGACTTTAGCTACAGCTCCATGTTTTTTAAAAATAGAGACAATTTGATCAATGGCAGATTTGGGTAGGGCAGGTACATCTTCACAAAAGTCTATGGCTAAGTCAAAAAGGCGGCAAAATTGGTCTGAGGCTAAAGCGCAGCCATTGACTGTTGCAAGCACTTCCTTTTGAATGAGGTTAAGCTTTTGTCGATTTTGTTTAATGACTTCGTCGTCATAAATAAACTTTCTAATCATTTTTTTATTTTTATAACAAAAATAAAAGGCTCCATTTTCACCAACCACACCAGATACGGGCCACATGCGAGCAATCATTTCACACCAACCAGCTGGTCGTCCAGTGATGGGTATTACTTTCACTCCTAAATCATGTAATAACCAAAGGCTATTGTAAGCATTGGATGGTAGTCGACCATGCTCAGTGAGAGTGTCGTCTATATCTGTGAATACATATTCTATATTTGGGTTATTAAACTCTTTGAAATTTTTCATGTTTTAATTATGACTTATTCATTGTTACCTGACAAATATCAAAGTGAATTAAACTTAACTCATTTGGTGTATTCTCATTGAGCAAAAACTAGGTCCACACATGGAGCAAAACTTTGCTTTTTTAGCTCCTTCTGCAGGAAGGCTTTCATCGTGAAATTTTTGTGCTAAGACCGGGTCCAAGGACAAATTAAATTGGTCGTGCCAACGAAACTCGTAGCGGGCTTGGCTAAGAGCATTGTCACGTATTTCGCTGCCAATATGGCCTTTTGCTAAGTCAGCAGCATGGGCGGCTATTTTATAGGCGATCAGCCCTTGCTTCACATCTTCTTTGTTTGGCAAACCGAGGTGTTCTTTTGGAGTGACATAACAAAGCATGGCACAGCCGTGCCAACCAATTAGTGCGGCACCAATACCTGAGGTGATATGGTCATAGCCTGGTGCAATATCTGTAGTTAAAGGCCCGAGAGTGTAAAAAGGAGCTTGGTGGCAATGCTTAACTTGTTCATCCATATTTTCTTTAATTAGGTGTAGGGGAACATGCCCTGGCCCTTCAATCATTGTTTGAACATTATGTTGCCAAGCCACTTTGGTGAGCTCACCAAGAGTTTTAAGTTCGGCGAACTGAGCCTCATCGTTGGCATCAGCTATACTGCCTGGTCGCAACCCATCACCCAATGAAAATGAAATATCAAATTGCTTCATGAGCTCGCAAATATCTTCAAAATGTGTGTATAGAAAATTTTCTTGGTCATAGAGCTCGCACCAACGAGCCATAATGGAGCCACCTCTTGAGACAATACCTGTGACTCTATTTTTAGCTAACTTTATAAAACTTTTTTTCACTCCAGCATGTATTGTAAAATAGTC
>CALJPJ010000020.1 GCA_937980625.1 uncultured Bdellovibrionales bacterium | reverse complement strand
TTTTATATAGTACATTTTAACTGTAAAATAGATGATTTAAGGTTTGGAAAGTGAACTAAAACTTGCCTAAGTGAGGAGAGCCTATTGTTGCTAGTTCCAACTCTTATGGATTCAGTAATTTGACTTAGGTATTTAATCTGTTGATTGCTCCAACCATTTTTCTTTGAGTTTAGGAATAATTTTGTCGAATTTTGTGTGTAAGTAAGAAGCTCTACTAAATCATTGGCTTGTGCTCTTGTGTAGCTACCACTGACTTTTAATTTGTTCATAGCAAATTTATATATTTGGTTAATGTCTTTTAAAGATTTAACTCGTTCTAAATAATTTTTTTGACCTTTATGATTTTTAATAAAATTTTGTGCTTTTAGATTTATAGATTTTAATGTTTTCATATTAATAGATAATTGAGATCGAGAGACATTTATTAATTGAGTCAGTATATTTTGAGACGGAGTATTAGGTAAACTTAGTGATAGACCGCTAGGTTTTAAAGGACCTTTTTTAGCTTTGGCAGCAAAACCATTAGAAGTGGTTAATAATATTAATGTTATAAGTACTGAGCCTATAGTGTTCATAATAAATCCTTAGTAAAACGTTATTTGTATTTATAAGTAAGTACAAGAATTATGCCAGGGGGGCAGGGTATATATCTGAGGTCGTTTTCAGAAGCGACATTAGACAAGAGGCCATGTAGTGCAAGGTTTTTAGTCTGTTTTTATCAATGTTTGTTAGATTTTGATAAAAATATTGAGTAAAGCATTACCAATTGTTGGCCAAAATTGTCACGCACTAGAAAACCTGACTTTTTATAAGCCTAAACTGTCAATAAAAGCCAACAATAACTGGATTATATTTTGCACGGTTCTTAGTTGAAGAAAAAATTTAACAAAGGATATGCTCCATTGAAATTCTTATCTAGAAATAGTTTATTTATATTGCTAATGCTTAGTTTTATGAGCCATTCATTGTATGCTAATACTGTTAAGCAGTGTAGCCCTGGAGAAGTAAATCAGGTTCTTGGTGAATTGGTCAAGTATGGAAAAGTAACTCAGGATGTTGCTCGCAACTATATTAAAAATAGACCTGTGGTTAACGTTAATGGTAAGCCTATGGTCGAACTAAAGTCTAATGATTATTTTTGGAATTATTTATTTAATTGTAATAGTTGTGGAACTCATTCACCAGCGCGACCCCGTAAAGGACAGCAAAACTGTAAAAACTGTAGTAACCCCCATGAAAATGATGAAGAGTTTGTTAATATGAATATATTAATAGAAAAGAAAGTTGCAGTTTTTGTTAAAGACTCTAATGGTGTCACGCACGGTTATGTAGACCCTAAAATCATTGCTGTTTCTAAAAAAGACATAGCTCGCGCTGAATCTGGTAAAAAGGGAACTTGCACACAATGTAACTCTTCTGTGTTTAAAGTAAAAAATGAACAGTGCTTTAATTGTGGCAAACCTTACACAGCTCCAAAACCTTCCACGACAAGTTCGACTCAATCAAGCCCTACAACTAAGTCGACTCCAACAGTAGCAGCTGGTTCAAACAAGCTACTAATAGGTGGTCTTGTTGTTGGGGTTCCTGTAGTTGCTGGTGGTTTATATTGGGGCACAAGAACTCATGATGTTGAAGCTGAAATTATAAATTTAAAGTGGAATACACTAGTTACAGTACAAGCGTTTTCAAAAGTTACTCGTGAAGATTTTTATAAGGATATTCCAGTTGGCGAATCTCGTATGCCAAGAGATGGAGTGGGTGCTTTTTCTGGAAATGATGGTGAGTTTGGTTGTTTTCAGAAGCTTCATCATAAAGAGCCTTACTCATGTAAAAAAACAATTTTAGTAAAAGAATCTTATAAATGTGGTGTTGAGCCAAAAACTATGGAAAATGGCGCCTCGAAGATGGTGGACAAATTGTGTAGTAAGACTGTTCCAAAAGTGGTAACAGACACCTGTCATAAAGATATTAAAAAGCTATATTGTCAATACAATACATATGCTTGGGTAAAGACTAGAGTGTGCCCTAATAGCGGTACTTTTCCACAAAGTATGAATGAAGTTAAGTATAAAGACTGTAATATTAGAGCCTCAAATTATGAGCGAGAGATAAAGAAAAATTCTTTTTCTTTGGAGCTTGGTTACGAGTTTAAATCAAAGAATAAAACAAAAACATTAAGCTTAAGTGAAGCAGAGTTTGAAACATGGATAGGTCGCGAAGCTGCACTTTTAGAAGTGAATAACTTTGGAATAATAGATTCATTTACTAAAAAATAAAGCTTATTAGTTTTTAGATAGGTCTATTTTTCGAACAAATTTCAAAGATTTTGTCGGCAATGTTTATTCCGTCACAAGCAGCGCTTGTGATTCCGCCGGCATACCCGGCTCCTTCGCCACAAGGGTATAGGCCGTTGTGACTGAGTGATTCTAGGCTTTGCTTGTCTCTTGTGATTCTAATGGGGCAAGAAGTTCTTGACTCAACTCCAAACACTTGTGCCTTTTCATGAATAAAGCCTTTCATGTTGTGGTTAAATTTTTCAAAGGCGTTTTTTAATTCAATTTGAATGTTTTCAGTGAATAGTGTGTTTAAATTAACTCCTACAGTACCAGATAGGCTAGATGATTTATCTAGAGATGAGCTTTGTTTATTATTTA
>CALJPJ010000019.1 GCA_937980625.1 uncultured Bdellovibrionales bacterium | reverse complement strand
CGACTGAGGTAAAAAATCTAGTTCATTTTGCCTAAGAGGTCTGATGACTTTAGCAGGACTCCCCATGATTAGAGAGCCTTCAGGAAAGTGTTTGTTCTGCGTAAGCACTGAACCAGCCCCAACAATGCAGTTTTTTTCAATATGGACATTATCCATAACTACACTACCCATACCCACTAATACTAAATCATCAATTTTACAGCCATGAAGAACACACTTGTGCCCAATAGTTACATTATCACCTATGACAGCAGCAGCTTTTTTAAATGTGCCATGCATGATTGTGCCATCTTGAATATTAGAATTTTTGCCAATAGTTATTGGCATAACATCACCACGTAAAACACACTGATACCAAACAGAGGATCCACTACCAATAGTCACATTACCGATAATATCTGCACTTGGAGCAATAAAAGTATTTTCTGGAATTTTTGGGGTTTTACCCAGTAAAGAACGAATCAATTCGAAGCCCTTTTAGACAATTTTATAGAGCTAATTACGCATAATGGCAAGTAAATTCATACAATAATTAGGGACCAAATAAGAAAATAATTTATAGGCTCTTAGAAATGCATAACTTATTTACACCTGAAGTAATAGTTTCACTCCACCTAGTTTTTTCCATTACAGAGGGTAAATAATGTTAGTATCTCTATAGGATCTGTTGACGTTTCATTTAGTTATATAAAGTTTCAGATCTACTTGTATTTGGATATTTGAATTGATGATTTTAAACTGGAGGTGTGGCAACGCCGCATGAGGATACAAGTTTAAATCTCAATTTTAAAGATAGGCTGGAGTGAAGAATTAGATAGCTGAATGAAACGTCAACAAACCCTAGTTAGTTTAAATTTTATAAACTATTCTATTAAATAGTTCGACACAACAATTTATTTGGAGGTTAAGAATGAAGAAGTCAATTACAGATAAATTTATAGTTTTAGCTCTTTCAACTTTTTGTGCATTTAGTACTTTTGCTGCTAGCTCGAGAGATAGTAGTATTAGTGACATACACTTGAGTGAAACCATATCTACTGGCTATGCTGAACACTTTAGCAAAATACAAGCTTGTGTAAATTATAATTACTTATTAAGAGATGGCTATCGTCCTTTTTTCGAAGCTGACACACGAGATGACTCTGTTTACTATATCGAATTAAATGATGAACAAAAACAAGCTATTGAAAATATCATTGGCCTAAATAGCGAATCTAAGATTTGTTTTTATGGTGTAAACACTCATTTTTATTCAATGTCAGGTCGCTATGCAAATAATATTGTTATCCACCAATGGGATGTAGACATAATTCCTAACAGATAATCACTTTCCCTAACCTTATTTTACTAAGGTAATAAATCAGATTAGATACTTTTTAAATGGTGCTGTTTGTAACTTATGAACAACACCTGGTTAGTTTCTAATTTAAGTATTTATTTTTTAAGTTATCAGAAATGCGAGAACGCATTGTCATATTTCCTGGCAGTTGCAACAAAGAGGCATCCAAGACTTTACTTTCCTTTATAAAGCTTTTTTTACAATAAAACTTCGCCTTTGAATTAAGGCATAATGAAATAGCTTGATCAGCCCGACTTTCAATTAACTTAATAGACTCATTTCCTTCAAAAAATAAGCTTACATATTGGTAATGACCTTTTAACTTAGTAAATACACATTTCGTTAAGGTAATACCCAACTGATCAAAAATTTTCGCAGTTAAATGATGGGGCGAGGTTTGAGGTAACCTTTGACTATTTTCACTGAGCACAATACCGGCTTCAACAGGGCTAAGCCACACAGGCAATGTGTGAACTTTTTCTTTATCTTTAAAAAGCATAATTGGTCTTTGTGGAGAGGCAAACTCACCGGCTTCAATACTAACACCCGCAGGGAATAACTCCAGCCATGTCTCCTCGCTAAAACCAATTTTTTTAGAGTCAATAGTTTTTGCTATGGTAACTCCCCTCTCAAAGTTTGAGCAAAACTTTGTATAATTTTAACTTCAACCGTTTGACCCACAAGAGCCTTATCTCCTAAAAAATGAACTGCTTTATTTTGTGTGGATCGACCAATAAGTCGATTTGTTTTTTCATCTTGATTTTCAACTAAAACTTTTAATGTCTTTCCCACATATTTTTTACTCAATTCAGTGGCTATAGCTCCATGGTAATCAAATAATCTATGCAACCTTGCAGACTTTTCTTTTTCACTTAATTGATCTTCAAACTTTGCCGCTTTAGTAAATGGCCTGGGGCTATACATAAATGAATATAAGCTCTCAAATTGAACAATATCTAGAAGTGATAAGGTTTCTTCAAATTGCTCTTCTGTCTCACCAGGAAATCCTACAATTATATCAGATGAAAAACTCACTCCTGGTATGGTCTCTTTAATCATCAAAGCTTTATCTATGAACTCTTCTCTTGTATAACCTCTGTTCATTCGCTTTAAAACCTCACTGTTACCAGACTGAACAGGCAAGTGAACATAATCACATACTTTTTCTCTATACTTCTGCATCACCTGAGCAAGTTCCAAATCAAAATCTTTTGGGTGACTTGTGGTGTATCTTATTCTTTCAATATCTGTGTCTTCGGCAACAGCCTTTAGTAAGCCTGAAAAGTTAACACCACAATTTGATTTATAAGAATTTACATTTTGCCCCAGGAGAGTCACCTCTTTAACTCCACGCTTAACTAAAGTATTTATATCTAAAATCAACTCTTTTAAAGAACGGCTTCTTTCTCGCCCACGCGTAAATGGAACAACACAAAAGGTGCAAAAATTATCACAACCCTTTGTGATATTAACAAAAGATGCCACTCCTGGGTTTCGAATTAATGTTTCAATTTGATAGGGCTTTTGATGATGAAACCTTGCTGAAACAACTTTTTCGTCGCCTTGTTCTAACTGCGACACCAGGCTTGGTAATTCATCAATATTATCAGGCCCAAAAACAAAATCTAAATTGGGTACATCTTTAAATAATTTCTTTTTTTCTTGTTGAGCCACACAACCAGCCACACCAATTTTTAAATTTGGGTTTTTCTCTTTGAGCTTCCTGTAACGACCTACTTCAGAATGGACTTTATGAACTGGTTTTTCTCTCACACTACAAGAATTAATAATAATTAATGACGCCTGGTCTGGGGTTGTCACCGGGACATAATTTGACATTTCTAATAGCGAGTACATTCTTTCACTATCATTTTTATTCATCTGGCATCCATAAGTAGATACATAGACTGATTTTTTATTTAAATTCTCAATAGCTGAGCTCATAACCTCTACCTTAATATAACAGTAAATAGCTATAGCCTTCTCACATGTGTCTCTCAACAATTAACTAGGTTATGCGCCGCATTACTATGCCTCTTGTATATAATTTATGCTATATCCTTACGATTATGAAAGCACGTTTAGAAAAATCCAAAAAATGGTCTTCACTACCAGAAGAATTACTTATCCAAATTAAAGATATATTCACTGAAACATTTTCCAGTCAACTGGGCGAATCTAAAGTTATTTCTGAGGGTCGAATTTACTCAAGCGAGATCTTATTTCGCATTGGCATTGGCAGTAAAGACCGTTTAAAACAACATAATTTTGAAGCCTCAATGGATTATAACAAATCTAAAGATAATGTTATGAGCTTAGTTCATATTGCTGTTGATGCTGTTGGATCTATGCTGTCAGAGTTTTTAAAAGATGAAAGCACTGACTTTCCTCATGATTGGCAAAAATTTGATATTGAAAAGCGTGAGATCTATTTAAAATACTCTACAGATAATAGTAATCTCGAGCTGAAAGCGGATAAGCTTCTGGGCTTGGCTGACGACTCTCTAGTCCAAGGTGACGATGGCGCTAATGAGGTTAAACTGGTTAAAAAAATTATAGGTGTTGACGACAAATAACACATGCCTAAGTTACTGATATCATATAGCTTTGATAAATTCACCCTATTTTTAATAATATTTATTTACTAAATTGTGACTCTTTACCTACTTCCACAGTCTTAATAGTTACTGATGGCTCAACTCAAATTAATCAACCAGAACCTGAGCCTGGGAGGAAAAATGAAATTTAGATTAGATCCAAAACGCTTAGGTCAAATTTTAAGTCAATTAAGACAAAAATCTGGGCTTAGCCAGGCAAAAATATCAAAGTTTTGTCATGTGAACTCGCCTCAATATATTTCAAATATTGAAAGAGGACAGTGCCTACCATCACTTAAAATCCTTAAAGTTATGCTCAAAGAGTATAAAGTATCCCGCGAAGACAAAGAAATGCTTATTGATTTATTCTTAAGCTCAGCAAAATCTGAACTTGAAGATATATTTGAGTTAGATGTAAACATAAACCACAATGTTAGCTATAAAGAGCCAACGAGCTTAGGTTTATCAAACATCACTCCTCCACAATATTTAGCTGCTGTTGCTAATAGTTAAGTAAGGCTTTTTGATTAAACTAAAGACTTAAGACCCTGAATGGGGGTCTTATATCTTATAACAATCGTAAATTTTCTATTTTTAATAAATTTAGATAACTTTTAAATAGAAATAGGCTAATTAATAATCATCGCCAGAGTTACGCAAACCTTCATTACCAGTTGTGCCCCTCATTTCGTTAATTAGGTTTTGATCATCAGCTTCGGACTGTTCATTATCCGCGTCAGCCATATTCTCATCTAGCTCTAATTCGCGAATTGCCATCATAAAATCTTTTTCTGACTTTAAGTCTTTTCTTAATACATCAATAAACTTAAGCGGGAACTTTGCAGTCAGCTCATCGATATACTTATCAAGCTTGCCTTCAGAGATGATCTTCTTACGAATTTGAATACGCTTCCAGTGAAGTAAAT
>CALJPJ010000018.1 GCA_937980625.1 uncultured Bdellovibrionales bacterium | reverse complement strand
TGAAAGCCCTGAGCAAGCTTTAACAAGAGAGCTTAATGAAGAGCTAGACATAACTGCGAAGCCTGATAAGCTTTTAATGGCTGTGACCCATGATTATAGTGGAGCTGGTATATTATTGCTCTTTTACCTAGTTAAATTTTGGCAAGGAGAACCTAAAAACCTTCACCACCAAGAAATAAAATGGGTTGAGTGGGATAAGTTAGATTCTTTTGAGCTTCCTGAGGCAAATAATAAAGTTCTTCCTCAGTTAAAAAAAGAAGTTATGAGATTATCTTGAATGTTTGGTAAAAAAAAAATACCTGAAAAATTAAATATTTGTATTGTTGCTAAAAACTTCCCGATGTTAGGTCGTTCAAGTGAGTATGGCTTTTTATGGCCAATTGCACGTAATTTAGCCAAAAATCACGACGTCACTGTTTTAGCTTGGTCAAATCCTGATCAAAAAATTGAAATACTTCAAGATAATGTAAAAGCTTATTTTTTATACGAAAAAGGTCAACTCAAAAATTTTACTAAAAAAGTAAATAATAAATTTATGGAGCTACATGAAAATAAACCCTTTCATATTGTTCATAGTATAGATTCAAGTGCAATTGATATTAGTCTTAATAAAAAAAAGCATAATGCAGCAGTTGCCTATGGAGTTGAATCTACAAGCATGTCGCAAGTATTTTCTATTATAGGTATGATGAACGATAGTCTTAAAAGTATTTTAAGCACGAGCCTTGCTGTCGCATTTACATTTTTAACAACTTACTTTTCTAGAGATAGAAAGCTGCTTAAATCAGCTGACGGAATATTTGTGTCCACTCCTGTACAAAAAATTAGTCTAGAAAGGTATTACCTTTATCCAAGTAAAAAGACTTACAATGTACCTTATGGAATAGAAGTCACTGACCTTTCTCCGCGAGAAAAATCTGATGAACTCAGAAAAAAACTAAACCTACCTAAACACTCTAAGATTGCCGTTAGTTTAATTGATATGAATGAAGTCAGTGTCATTAAAAGTATTTTAAAATCTTTTGAAAAAGTCGCCATAAAAAAACCCTCTGCACGTCTAATTTTAATTGGTAAATTGCCACTGGCTAAAAATATTGAGTTAATGATTTATAATTTAGCCTTAGGCTCTAAAGTTATTTATGTTAATTCGCCTAGCAATATGGAGTTCCCAGACTACACAACTCTTGCTGATGTATTTATAAATTTAAGTAATCAGTCTTCAGGTTATGAATCTACCCTTTTAGAAGCCATGGCCCAAAGACGAGTTATTATTGGTTCTGAGGCCAGCCCCATTTCTACTATTGTTACTCATAATGAAGATGGTTTTTTAGTACGTCCAGCTGATACATATGAGCTCAGTCAGCTTATTTTAAAAATTTTTAATGATGAAATAAATGTGAATGATATCAGTAATAAAGCTCAAGAAAATATTTTAAGCCTATTTGATATGAAGAAAATGCTGGCAAATATGATTGACGCATACCACAATATACTACTTTCAACTGGAAATTATAAAAAATAATTCTATTTCATCTCTCTTAAACTCGACTTTAGCTTTGAGTTTCAGCAATTTGTATTTTTCATTTTAACTTTCTTCCAGATCAACTTACAATTATAGTAGTTTCAACCATTTACGGGGATTTTATGACTAAAGCAGATTTAATTAATCTAATCAGTGAAAGAGCAAAGATAACTCGAGTTAAAGCGGAAACTGTGGTGAACACAATTTTTGACTCGATGGTGGAGTCACTTTTAAAAGGTGACCGAATTGAAATTAGAGGCTTTGGGTCATTTGTAAACAGAGCCTATGGATCTTACAAAGGTCGAAACCCACGAACTGGTGAAGTCATTGAAGTTAAAGATAAAAAACTTCCATTTTTTAAAGTGGGTAAAGAATTAAAAGATGCCGTTAATAATTCTAAAAAATAAAAATAAAAAAAATTATTAATAAAAAAAGGCCAATAATTTTATTGGCCTTTTTTTGTTAATGAAAAACTTAAAAGTTTTTACATGCCTGTAAAACCTTGCAACCTATTTATAACTTACACACTGACTAGGCTCTCTTACAAAACAAGCTTTTTTTGTACAACCTAATAATTTTCCGTTTTCAACAGTACAGTTATTACACCCATCAAACCAAGTTTGACAATTTTTAGGTATCGTTGTTACTCCACCAACATTTTCAGAGTTAACGCATTTAAAACCAATTCGACAGCCATTACTATCGGAAATAACTTTAGATTTTGATGGTGGCTTACAAATTGGCATTGCTTGTGTCATGATAGGACAAAAATGTGGGATATCTAATTTGGGCTTACATGTCCAACCGGCAAAACAACCATTATAACTTTTGTTTAATTCGGCATAAGCATTGACACCACAATCTGGTTTTATTTGTATCTCTGCCTTACAAACAGCATTTCGTTCTTTACATTCATAGCTAACTGTACAACCCCTCTTATCTTTGACACTAGATACGATTTGCTCATCGCCACAAAAGCCTGGAGCTGGCGGGCTTAACAGTAGACAATTAACAGGCTCATTACACTTATAACCCGTTACGCAACCATCTTCACCTTTTACATAACTCATACCATTATCACAAAATGGGGGTAACGCTAATAACTCTGGGCAATTCCATGAATCAGTTTCACACTTATAATCTGTCACACAACCATTTTGATCCACTTTTTCAACCGCTTTTTTTCCATCTGTACAGCTTGGATAAGGCACTGGAGTAGCGATACAAGCTGTTGGACCATCATAATCTGGCAAACACTTGTGGCCTATGATACAGCCATTTTCGTTTGTTTGTGTCACCAATCTTTCCCCTGCTTTACAAACTCTCTGAACATGAGTTGTGGCAGGGCATTCAAAATTTGTTTGCTTACAACGGTAACCAACGGCACATTGATTATCACCCTTAATTGGCTCTAAGTTTCCACCTTTATCTTTACACTCTTTAATCAAATTAAATGATGGTTCTGGTGTAAGACAAGGCTCTTTACTCCCCTCACAAACATACCTCAACGGACAACCATCTTCATTTCTTTCTAACTTAAGCTTACCACCTAAAACTTTACATCGTTTAATTAAGCTTTCAGATACTACAGGCATTACTTTTGTACACTTTTTAGGTCTATTGCATATAGGTGGCACTGTGCACCCATTTATTGTTTTTGGATAAACCAATACACCACCACTCACTTCACATTCTTTGCGATAATCAGGTGGAAGTGGTAATAAATCAGGACAAGACTTCTTTAAACAGTCATAACCAATAGTACAATTATTTTCTCTTATAGGGCGGTACTCTCCACCAGATGCACGACATTCTTTATCTTTATCAGGGTTATAATGTGGAACAAATGGGATTGGACAATTATTTGGCCTTTCACATTTTGATGGTTGTATACAACCATTTTTAGCTAATGGAGGAATAACTTTACCACCTGATTTCTCACACTCTTCTTCCCAGCCAGCTGGTCGTCTTTCATGATACTTACGACACTGCCCTATACAATTATAACCTACTATACATTGGTTTTTGTTTTTAATAGGCAAATACTTTCCACTAGCAGCTAAACACTCTCTAGCTTCATTGGGATTATAATTACTTCTTACATTGATAGGGCAATTAAAAGATATGTCACATTTATGATCAATAGTACAACCAACTTCATTTTTTATTGGTAAATACTTACCTCCATTACTTTTGCACAAATTAGCTAAATCACCATTGATTAACCGCGCAGGACACTCAAGAGGCTTTTGGCACTTTAAGCCTGTGGCACATTTATTTTCATCATACTGCTCAACAGGAAAATAACCTGGAGCACATTTGATTGCTATTTGAGGTAATAGCGGACACATATGATGAGAGGATTCACACTTATAACCAACTAAACACCCGCCCTCAAAAACTTTAACTAGTGAACTACTTGCTGGGCAACGCGGAGCTATAATTAAATTATTATTTAAACACTGTTTTGGCTGCTCAACGCATTTATAACCATTATCACAATAGTTTTTACTTACTTTCTTAACTAAATAAGACCCTTCTGAGCACACAGGCGGATCCACTAAGCCACTTGTTGGGCAATGAACCTGTGTTCTACTTAAAATAATTCTTAAAATCATTCTTTTTAACATTCTACGTTCTTGCTTGGCCAAATCGTACTTGGCCTTACAGTTTACATATTCACCTAAAATGATATTTCTTTCATCATTTGTGTTCACAATAATAGGTTCAGGTCGTAGCTCATCCATCTCTGATAAACTGGGGTAGTCAACTCTTGTAACCATTTCTTTACATCGTCGCTCTGATAAACTTATTTTTCGAATAAGCCTTAATAAGACTCTAATCTCTTGCACTTCACTATTACTCAGTAAAAATTGCTCTGAAGCCTGACTGTCAGTAAGTTGTAAATTCTGACTTTCTAAATTTAAATCTACATTTATATTTTCTTCAGGCAATAAGACCTCATCACTTGAATTTAACCTCATTTGCATTTGAGTCACATCAGAACTCAACTCTAACGGCTCAGATGGAGCTAATGTTGACTGAGTTTTTAAATTATCAATTAAGCCAAGATCTCCCCCACAGTTTTGAAAGCTCAGGACTAAAACTAAACTCACAAACACAATAGTAAATGTTGCTATATAACTTTTCTTCATACTAAATACCTTTTTGAAATTTTGAAGTGAACCCTGTTCTCTGCCCAATTATATAAATAACTCAAGTGTTGGGTCATTTATAATATTTAATCCAATGGCTTATAAGACAAAAGTCTAGACATAACTTCTAAATAATTAAAATAAATAGGTTAAATTAATTTTATAACTTCATAGTTAAAAGCCAGGCTCTATCCAAACAAATACCCTAGAATCGCGAACAAAAGTTTATTGTAAATGCTAAAAATACAATAGCGCTTTGATCGATTATATCCTGAATCAATTTTTCACTACCTCATTTTTTACCGTCAAACTGGTAAACTTAAAAAACTAATTTAAAAAGTAATAAACTCCTAATAACTGGAAATTTAAATTATTCAATTAGAAAGAAACGGAAATTGCTTTAAGTGTCGTATATCTTCGACACCATAACAGGCCATGAACAACCTCTCTAACCCCATGGCTATACCGGCCGTAGGCGGAAGCCCATAATTTAAACTCGTTAAAAAATCTTCATCAATTGGGATAAACTCTTTACCACTTTCTTTTCTTAAGCTCTGATCTTCAACAAACCTTTGCCTTTGTGTTTTAGGGCAAGTTAACTCATTAAAAGCATTGGCAATCTCGTAACCCTTCCAATACATTTCGAAGCGATCAGCCCAACCATTTTTATTAATTTTAGCCAGTGCAGCTTGTGACGGAGGGTAGTCACACACAAAATCTATACCCGTGGCTCCTAGTTGATTTTCAATTTTTTCAATGAATATTAAAAAGAAAATATCATTAAAGGAGTCGTTACTATCGACGCGTATATTTAGTTTTTTTGCTAAACTATATAAATCTTTTTGATTGGAATTAGGTCGCAAATCAAAATCAACATATTTTTTAAATAATTCTTGGACAGATATTTTTTTATAATTAGGTTGAATAACATTCGGTAACAAAAACTTAATTAACCGTTTAATGTCGCTAATAATATTATCAAGCCCCTTATAAGATCGATACCACTCTAACATAGTAAATTCAGGCTGATGTAATTTGCTAAACTCATTATTTCTAAAACAAGATGTAATTTCAAAGATTTCTGAAACACCTTGAGAAATAATTTTTTTTAAATGTAATTCAGGGCTGGTAGGCAAAAATAATTTTTGATTTAAGTTTTGGTCAATTAATTTTACTGAAAAAGGATCTAAAGTTGGTTCAAGCCCTGGACAAACTACTAATTGAGGAGTTTGAGCCTGATAAAATTTTTGTGTTTTAAAAAAAAACTCTATTTTTGACTTAAACTCAGACCATTTTTGTTCATTTTTCCACTTTTTTTGATAGTCATAAGTAAAAAGATTATTATTTGTTTTATTTAACGAAATTAACCATATTTTATCAATTTTATTTTTTGATAATGTAACTGCAATTTTATCTCCGTCTCTCAAATCATTCACTGTGAATTTATAATTAGAAGCCCCACCCACTAAAATAGTCCGGCTTAATGTAAAGTTTTCTAAAAGTAGCTTATGATTATGGCCAACTAAATAAGCTAACGAATCATGGGTTGATAGCACCCCAGCCACAGTACTATTTAGCGGGCACTTTTTTAATTGCCATTGGTTTAATGAAATTAAATCTGGCAAGTGATCTAAACTTTCGCCATTGAACTCATCAACTAAATGTGACCTTAAATCTATCATACCTTTTTATTACTTAAGTTTTGCTTCGCTGTAAATAGTATTGGCAAACTGCAAGCCCCTTAATCTCACTAAAGGCATGGACTCACTATACAAATATATTTATTTAATAAAATTAAACACTTAAGATTTACTAGTTTTATTGATTGAAGACTATTAGCAGTGTATATGTTACCAAATGGTTATTTATGAAGTAAATTTAAGCATATCAAAGCACATTAAACAAAAGGTTTTACAATGGCTGCCCTTGCATATCAAAGAGCTTCTAGTTTTGCCGGGCTTTGTTTCTGCTCAAGTTTATGAAGAAAGCAGAGACGAAAACTCACCCGACTCTATTGTTGTCCACTACAAATTATCAACAATTGAGCAGCTCAATTATTACTTAAAAAACGAAGCTGAGCAACGTCGGCAAGAAGCCATAGAGCTATTTGGAAATAATTTGTCAGCGACACGTAGAATATTACATCGTAGTACTGAAAAAATATAAATTTCCGGTGACATATTTGCCTTAGGCTGTTAATAAAGTGGCAACTACCTTATGGAGGGTAATATGAACCTAAAAAATTTAAATTGGAAGCAAATAAAAAAAGAACTTGTTCGTTTGAGTGACTTTGATCAACTTAAAAAAGAACTTAAAAGTTTAAAAAAAGATATCAAAAAATTTGATTATGAATCCAAACTTAGTAAAAAAAATAAAAGCCGCTTAAAAGACCTTCAAAAAACATATAATGATGTTTCTAAAAAAATTGCTCAAACTCAAAAACAAATTGATCGCGAGCTTGATAAAGGTTTAAGAGTTTTCAAACAAACTAAAAAAGATGTTGCCAAAAAAGTAAACTCGCTTAAGAAAAATGCTAAGGCACAGAAGTCTGATCTTGAAAAAACTTTTAAAAAAGCGTCTAAAACAGTTAGTAAAACTAAAAAGAAAGCAGCTAAAGCTGTTAAGAAAACCAAAAAGAAAATTACGAAAAAAACTAAACGAAAATCAACTAAGAAAAAATCAACAAAAAAAGTAGTCACCAAGAAAAAAGCTACACGCAGAAAAACGGCTGCAAAAAAAGTTCTAAAAAAAACAACTCGTAGAAAACCAACTACAAAAAAGAGAAGTACTCGTAGTAAATAATATTCCGCTCGAACAAAGTCGCTTAATTTTGTTCGAGTAATTTAGTATTTTCGGGTTACAATATTTAAGTTAAAGCGGAGTTCTATAATGCTGAATAAAGATTTTTCTGATCGTCATAACGGACCAAATGCATCTGATATTAAGTCTATGCTTAGTAGTCTTTCAATTAATAACTTAAATGAGCTAATGGAAAAGGCAACCCCTGATGTAATTCGTAATGTTAAAGCACTTGATTTACCACCTGCTATTTCTGAAGCTGAATTAGTTGATAAAGCTAAACTTTTTGCTAAAAAAAATAAAATATTCAAAAACTATATTGGCCTAGGATACTCTCCATGCATTACACCTGCTGTGATTCAAAGGAACATATTAGAGAATCCTGGTTGGTATACAGCCTATACCCCCTATCAAGCCGAAATTTCCCAAGGCCGAATGGAGGCGCTGCTCAACTTTCAAACTATGATTACAAGCCTTACAGGTATGGATATGGCCAATGCGTCTTTACTTGACGAAGCAACTGCAGCTGCTGAATCGATTAGTTTAGCCTTTGCTGCTCAAAGAAAAAACAAATCTAATAAAATATTTATATCACAAAATATTTTTCCTCAATGTAAAGAAGTTATTGAAACACGTTTAGAGCCATTAGATTTTGAAATTATATCTGGAGAGGTTACACCAGATATTTTTGCCAAGGACCAATACTCAGCTGTTTTACTTCAATGCCCTGATCTTAATGGAAAGATTTATAATTATTCAGATATAACTGAGGCTGCACATAAAAACGACTGTCTAGTTATTGTTGGCACGGACCTACTTAGTCTTTGCTTAACTGAATCACCAGGGACTTGGGGTGCTGATATTGTTTATGGCAGCACACAAAGGTTTGGAGTTCCTCTCGGGTTTGGAGGACCACATGCTGCATTTATAGCTACTACAGACAAATATAAAAGATTAATTCCTGGTCGAATCATCGGAGTTTCAAAAGACCGTAGAAATAACCAAGCTCTCAGACTATCTTTACAAACTCGCGAACAACATATCCGTAGAGAAAAAGCGACTAGTAATATTTGTACTTCGCAAGTTCTACTTGCTGTAATGGCTTCTATGTATGCAGTTTATCACGGACCTAATGGCTTAAAAAATATTGCTTTAAAAATTCAACAGCTCACAAGTGAACTAGCTACTGCTTTGACTAATAATAACTTCAAAATAACTCATTCTCAGTTTTTTGATACCATTCAAGTTCAACTAGATCACAAACAAGCTGAACTAATTTACCAAAGAGCTTTATCGCAAAATATTAATTTATTTAAATCTTCAGATGATTATATTAGTATTTCTTTAAATGAAACTACAACCGTTAAAGACATTGAAACTTTAGTTAATGTTTTTACCAACTCTACTAATTCTGAAATTAATGTTAAGTTTAGTGATAAAACTATGCTTAGTAGTGATTTAAAACGCTCTACTCCATTTTTAGATCATCCTGTTTTTAATTCACATCATTCTGAAACTCAACTGTTAAGATACATCAACAAGCTTGAGAAAAAAGATCTAAGCTTAACTCACTCAATGATTCCTTTAGGCTCTTGCACCATGAAGCTCAATGCGACTACTGAAATGCTACCTGTAACTTGGGAAGAGTTTTCAAGCATTCACCCCTTCGCACCAACAGATCAAGCCTCAGGTTATATTGAACTTATTAATGAATTTGAACAGTGGTTATGTGAAATTACTGGATTTTCTGCTGTTTCCTTTCAGCCTAATGCTGGCTCACAAGGAGAATATGCTGGTTTATTAGTTATAAGAAAGTTTTTACAAAATCAAAACCAAGGCCATAGAAATATTTGCCTAATCCCAAGCTCTGCTCACGGAACAAACCCTGCTAGTGCAGTAATGGCTGGGATGAAAGTTGTTGTTGTTGCCTGTGACAGCAACGGTAACATTGATGTAAGCGACTTAAAAGAAAAGGCCGAAACACATAAAAATGAATTAGCTGCATTAATGATCACATACCCTTCAACACATGGAGTCTTTGAAACTGCCATAAAAGACATCTGTAAAACTATTCATGATAATGGCGGACAAGTTTACTTAGATGGTGCAAATTTAAATGCTCTTGTTGGCATATGCCAAATTGAAAAACTTGGAGCAGATGTCGCTCATATGAACCTTCATAAAACTTTTTGTATACCTCATGGGGGGGGTGGTCCAGGTGTAGGACCTATTGGCGTCGCAAAACACTTAGCTCCTTATATTCCAACCCATAGAATGAAGCCGGAGTGTGGGCCCAAAACCGGTAGCACTGCAGTTTCTGCAGCTCCCTGGGGGAGTGCAAGCATACTTCCTATCTCGTGGGCCTATGTCGCGATGATGGGCGAAGAAGGTTTGAAAAAAGCAACTCAGCTCGCTGTACTAAATGCAAACTATATTGCCAAAAAACTTTCACCACACTTTCCAATTTTATTTACAGGCGCTAATGGTTGGGTGGCGCACGAATGCATTATTGATGTTAGGCCATTAAAAGACCTTAGTAATATTAGCGTTGATGATATTGCCAAACGACTTATGGACTATGGTTTTCACGCACCAACTATGAGTTGGCCAGTTATTGGCACCTTGATGATCGAACCCACTGAAAGTGAATCATTAGCTGAACTCGATCGTTTTTGCGACGCTTTAATTAATATTAAAAAAGAAGCTGAAGAAATAAACACAGAAAACCTAGACCCTGAAAATAACGTTTTAAAAAATGCACCTCACTCAATAGTAACAATAACAGATGATAAATGGCCTCACCCTTATACAAGAGCTAAAGCTGCTTATCCGCTACCTTGGGTTAAAGATCATAAATTTTGGACGAGTGTAGACAGAGTTGATAATGTTTTTGGAGACCGTAACTTAGTTTGTACTTGCCCAGCAGTTTCTGATTACCAATAATAGTTATATGAAAATTTTAATATATGTATTTATAAGTTTATTTTTTTTGTCTTGTGCACAAGAAGAAAAAAAGAAGCCTAATATAAGTCCTCAGTTTAAAAATCCACAAACGCCCCCTAAAAACTGTATCAAATGGTTTGATGGCTGCAATACTTGCTCTGTCGATGCTGGTCACATCATTGGCTGCTCTGACCTAGTCTGTTTTGTGATGCTCCCACCTAAGTGTTTAAAATATAAAAATGGTCCCTCACTATTAGAAACTCGAAAAGCAAAGTGCACTGAAGCCGGTGGCACCTGGCAACGTAAAAGAAATGGGGCATGGATTTGCATGACTAAAACTGCTGACGCTAACCTCCCATGTGATACCTCACAAGAGTGCCAAGGAATTTGTATGTACTATAAAGGAAAAACAAGAGGTTTTTGCTCTCGCTTCACTCCTTTTGTTGGCTGCGCTCAAGAGTATGAAAATGGAAAGCACTTTAATGTTTGTGAATAAACTAAAAGGATAATTATGACTGATATTGCCTTAGCTAGTATGGGAGCCGGTTGTTTAATCATTGAAAGCAATAAGGTTCTTTTAGTTCGATTAAACTACGGGCCCGCCAAAGGGCAATTTATACTACCTGGTGGCATGGTAGAAAAACATGAGCATCCTGACCAAGCTTGTATTAGAGAGTTAAAAGAAGAAACTGGTTTAAATGGAGAGGTGATTTCTCAAGTTTCTGTGAGACACAGAATCAGTGCTAATGGACGCTTAAATATATATTGGGTTTTTCTATGTAAAAACACATCGCCTAAAGATACCCAATTAGTACCACAAGAAAAAGAAATACAAGAGGTCATTTTTATGGATATTAATGAGGCTCTTTTAAGCGACGAAGTTCGCCCGAACACTAAAGTTTTTATCAAAATTGGTCTTGGACAAACTACGGATAAAATTATAAAGCTCAACTCTAATAATCAAAAAGATATTATTTTTTCTTAAGTAATACAAAATAGTTTACCTTGAGTTCACAGTCTTAACTGATTATTGGCCTGAATAAAAAATTTAAATTGTTATAACTAAAAATGCGCTAACGGCAGCATTGCGTCTTCGCACTTCGTCACCCTACGGGTGAACGCAGATGCGGATAAGCAAAGCGCGACGCGATATTATTAGTTATAACAATTTAAATTTTTTATTCAGGCCAATAATCAGTTAAGTCTAATTTTATATCTATATTTTTTAATAAATTAAAAACACCACCTAATTTTCTATGTAGAAAAATTAAATCTCTTGGTGGTGGGGAAAATTTTATCGCTGAAGTAAAAGCTATAACCGACTCTCTAGACCTTTTTGAGTAACCTGGGTCTGAAAAATTAAATGGTTGCGACGCTTCATTAAAAGGTTCAACAGATACCTCTAACATTTTAATAAATTTATCTTTAGTTTCTTGCGATTCTTTTTCACTAATCATATTGGCATCATATTGTGACTTTAAAATACTCTCATGATCACCTAGCCTCATTGTATGAAGTAGTTTTTTATAATGTTTAATAAATGATTTTGTATAGCTTTTAGTTGAGCCAAAATCTAACAATACAAGTTTAAGGCTATCTTCTTGAACAAAGTAATTTCCAAAATTTGGATCTGTTTGTACAAAGCCAAATTCATAAAACTCCAACATAAAAGAGTCTAAAACTGACCTACCAATAATTAGTCGATCCTCATAAGATGGGTTAGTTTTTAACCACTGAGAAACAGGGACTCCTTTTATTTTTGTCGTACAAAGAACTTTTTTTCCACAAAATTTTTCTACAATATCAGGAACTACAAACTGATTATAACCACTAATATTTTTTTTATACTTTATTGTCGCTTTTTTCTCATTCACATAATCTGCTTCTAACTTTAGTGTATCGGCAATTTCTTCAAAAATTTCATTTAAATCAATTTTTCGACCTGATATTTTTAGTAATGGCTCTGTTACTTTTTTTAAAACCTTAATGTCCGACTCAATTGAGTCCGCCACCCCTGGATACTGTACCTTTAACACTACTTCTGTGCCATCAGCTAACTCTGCCTCGTAAACCTGCCCAATACTTGCCGAGGCAATGGGGTTTTTATTAAAGTTTTTTAGCTGTTTAAATTTCTCTTCGCCTATATCAGATATAATTTGCTTATACATAATATCAAAATCAACTTCTGGAGCATCACTTTGCAACTTTGCTAAAACATCAAGAGCCTCTTGAGGTAGAAAGTCGCTAGCTTCTGTACCTAGCATTTGCCCCACCTTCATGGCAGCTCCTTTAAGCTGACCAAGGTTTTCAGTTAAAATTTTTGCCTGCTCAATTCTTAATTTAACTATTTCAGGTGTATTTTCTTCGATTTTATTTTTTAAACTTGATTTAACTTTATTTCCAATTTCTTTTGATGCAATTTGAGCTGCTGCACCAAATAATTTCATAGAGCGCTTAAATGCAGACTTGGGAATTGTTTTTTTCTTAGACATATTTATGTTTGTATCATTATTTAGCAAAAAAATCATATAATATTTTCTAGTCAATAAGGTATCTTGCAGATTCATCTTGTTGAATTGAGTGACTAAATAATCATAAACGAGAGTCGAGCTTGAGCTTTTTAATGGAAAAAGAGTAAAAACGCGATGCGAATGATAACTTTAAGCAATATGCTGAAGTTAGGTTTCTATTTATGAAAAATTAAAATTAATTTTCTCACCTTGATACGTATATGAATTAAATATTTATTATGACTTAAGTCCACTTCACCAAAGTCCGATAGGTAGGTGTAAGAAGACGTGGTACGTAAGCTCAAGGACAAAACTATGATTAAGGTAAGAAAAAATAAAATGTTTAAAACATTCGTGATCTTATTTTTAAGTTTCTTTTTAACTCAATGTAATGAAGTTGACGAAGCACTTTATGGTGATGAAACCGAAAATAGCGAGCCCGTTTCTGGAACTGAATCTCCATTCTCACCAAATGATGTTGGCAATATGCTTATGTGGCTAGATGCCAGTGATACAAGCACAGTATTTACTGACTCTGGTTGTAGTACACCAGCAACCACAGATGGTGTTGGAATCGGCTGTTGGCAAGATAAAAGTGGAAACAATAAACACGCAACACAAGTCACCGGAACTAGAGAACCCACCTTAGATTTATCTGCTCAAAATAGTTTAAATGCCATTCACTTTGCAGGAACAGCTCAGCAACAAACCCTTGATATTCCAAGTGCAACTTGGCAACCAAGTAGCAAATTTACTGCATTTATTGTTTATTTCCAAGACAACGCAGATACATTAGGTGTTATTTTTGCCACCTATCCAAATGCCTCTTCTGATTTCATGATCACAAGCACGACCTATACGAGTAACCGTTATAAGTATTATGATTACAATAGGTGGCTATCTGGCTCTAGTTACTCTGCTGGTGATTGGATCATTGACACCTACCATAGAGATGGAACATCAATGTCACTTTATCAAAATGGAAACTTGGATGCTAGCTTTAGTAGCTTAAATAGTGTTACAGCAGGAGCAGCAAGAATTGGAGCCTACACTAGTGCTGCTTATAGCAACTTATATCATGGTCATATTGCTGAAATTGTTTGGTTTAGCGATACTCTTTCCCAAGAAAATAGGCTTAAAATGGAAGGCTACTTAGCCCATAAATGGGGGAGAACTATTTCTTTAGATGCTGGTCACCCGTACAAAAACGACCCGCCAACAACATTTACTCCAACCCCTTAAGACTGAGCTGTTAAACGTAAACTTAAAACAAATAAAAAAAACCAGATCTAAAAGCTGGTTTTTTTATATACATCTTTGGAATCTTATACCAATTCTATTAAACAATTTCCCTAAATTCTAAGCTTGTTTAAATTATAATGCGCGGAGTTCTCCCGTAGGGAGCTGTTTGAGCACTTTATGATTTAAACAAGCTTAGAATTTAGGGAAATTATTTAATAAAATTGGTATTAATTAAAATCACTTGGACTTAATTTTAAAACTCTTAAATGTAGTCATTGTTTTTTTTATTGGAAATAAAACATTTTTTGTTTTCATTAGCTACCTCCGCTACACATAAACATATACAAATTAAGTGCCAACCAAAGTGGTGCTGTTTTGGCTCTAACCCAATTTCATGTGTACAGATTTCAATATAATAGCCTAAAAATGTCATTTTTTTTAAACGACATATTTTTTAAACAGTTTCTGGTTATTTCTTCTTTATATTTATATAAACTCTAACCCTTGATTACTTTAATAAATTAAAAATTATACAAGGCTTAGTGGCTAAATTTAATTTGTTTCAATATTCGAATAATAAATATTGATTTGAGTATCTAACTAAAACATATGATACAATTACAACATAGACTATATTTATTTTTTAATTGTGAGTACGTAACTAATGAAAAAAAAATATTTTATTTTATTTTTATCACTAATTTTTATTTTTTTTCAAAACTGTGGAAGCACTTTAGATTCTACTCGGGCAATAAGTCATGATAAAAATATTAACTCAGTAACTAAAGAATTAATTAATGATGATTCCATAGAGGTTACCAAAGAACCTTCTCTACAAGATAATAATAAATTCATAGAAGTTGATGAAGGATCTTCTCCTTCAGAAAAAAATGATAATGACATTGAATATATTGCTCAGCATATCAGTGTAATACCCCAAGTCGATACAGCTATAGCTAAAGTCACCCTTACTGAACAAGGACCCTTGCAATTTATTACATGGCCGAAAAATCAACCTGAAAATATGACAGCTCATCAATGTGAGCCTTCTGATCGCTATGACGAGCACAATAAAAATTCTAATTTTAATATAAAAGGGTTAGAAGCAGAGCAAAGTTATTACATCCAAGCTTATACTCATCTTGATCCGATATCATTGGATTATTCAGCTTGCTCTTCATTTAATTGGTTTCCAATTGGAGAGCCAGTTCTTTTTACAACATTGAAAGAAAGTACCTCATTAGTTACAGCAGACTCGCGCGAGGAATTTTGGCTTAATCAAGGGTTTAAAAAAATTTGGTCATCAACCCCAAAGTCTTCAGATATTGATCACCCAATAGAGAATTATCTAAATAGCCATAGTTTTACTAATGGTATTCCTATTATAAGGTTAAAAACTAGGTCTGATGTTCTACCTAAAGTGGTTCACTTTGATGGTGCTCCAGCTATAAGAATTGAAAGTACGCCAACTGATGAAGATGAACAATTAGCAGTAAAAGGACATCAGTTAAAAAATGTTGACTTTAATGAAGTTGTATTTTCAATGGAGGTCTATAACCCTTCTGAGTACCCGTTGGACGGTATAAGATCTGGAGGTCGCTATCAAGGACGTGGGGTCTATTGGGGAGCTCCAAAAGGGCAAACTTTGTCACCTGGTGGAAGTAATAACCGCCCCGATTCTTGGTCAGTGAGAAGCCCCTATGGTGCGAATAAAATCGGCGGAACTCTTGAAAATAAAGATTGGTTATATGTATATCCGGCTCGTCAGTTTAGCAACCCAAACAGTGGAGATGTTAGAGGGCATGTTGCTGGTGCTCCAGATAAAAAAGTTGATGTGTGGCAACGCTCCGAAATACACGTGTTACAAAACATACCCTCATCATCGAATAATGGCCATATTCAAGCTCTTGTAGATGGGGTCTTAAGTAGTGAATGGAAGGGTCGATTACGATGGAGAGATGATGTCTATCCAAGAGGCTTTGGTTTCTTTTTTCAACTTAAAAATACAAAAACTCAAGTAGTTTATATTCGTGATTTCAAGATCTTTGTAAGGTAAATAATATTGCGAATATATAAATTTATTAAATTCAACTATTTTCCACACCAGTTCTCTTGACAGCTTCTTCGCACTGTTGTCTTGCCTAAAATTTCTTTAACTCGATTATTAAAGTATATTTAGCAAAAATAATTTTTTTGAAAAAATAATTATTTTAAAACCTATCCGTATATTATTAATATTTTAATCATATGCCGATTTAATTATATTACCATAATTCACTCGGCGACAGCGCTTAAACATACTTGTACAATGAACACTATCATCTGAAGACTTACAATTAGACATTAAATTTGAAACGGCTTTAGCCTCACTGCTTCCCTTACCTAAATGATAATGATGGAAAAGCTTACCTGAGCAAACCCACTGGATCGAGGCTCCGAAACCTGCTATCCCATCTAATTGGCCGACCTGATTAGCTTCATACTTCATATAATTATTATAGCCATCATTATAGGCTTCAATGAATAAAGCTTTATGTTGAGGGTTACAGCGGTCATAAATATTTAAGGATTTTGAGTCTTGCATGGCAGCAGTGACTTTACCTTCACTGTAAGCCGCTCTTTTATTACAAATTAAGCTTAGCTGTTTTTCGGCCATATTAGAGCAAGAAATAAATAAAACACTAAATAAAAGTATAACTAATAACCTCACAATGAACTCCTGTTAAAGGTAAATAAATAAAAACTACAAAGTCATTTTCTAATTGAGTTTATAGTCGATAGTGTCACTAAAAGTTAAATTCCTGCCTTATGCCTTTCTTTATCATCAACAGCACTTTGAATACCACCTTTTAAATTAGCTCTGTAAGCTAGTTTTTGGATATCGTATGTAAAGTTCGCATTTCCTAAGCCGGGAGTTTGCCACTCAGGCCCCATTCTAATCGCATCAACAGGACAGGCTTCTTCACAAAAACCACAATACACACAACGTAAAATATCGATCTCATACTTAATAGGGAACTTTTCAACTTCTGGATCATCATGCTCACTAGCATCAATTTTAATACACTGAGCGGGGCAATTTGTGGCACAAAGCATACAGGCGGTACACCTTAAAGACCCATCTTTTTTAACTGTTAAAATATGATTCCCTTTAAAACGAGAGCTATAATTATACTTTTCTTCAGGGTAATTTAATGTTGGCATAGCCTTACGATTAAAAATATTTTTAATCATATTTGTTAATGTATACCATAGCCCTTTAAAAATACCGGGTAAATACCAGTTTGATAAACTGTTTGGTTGAGGAACTTTGTTCATAATTTACCTCTATTCAGTGTAAAGTGATTATTTTTAAGTGAAGTCATCGGCTTAGCACGAAGCTCAAACTCAAGTTCTTTTCCTTGAAAAAGTGTCATAGCCTCAGAAAGAGTCAAGGCTCCAGCAACTATAGTTGTCACAGCAAAAAACTTTTGAGCGTGATCGTGATAACTAAATGTACCATCTTTTTCAATATAACTTTTCATAGGAATTAAATAAGTGTTTGCACTGCTTGTCTTTTCAAAACCTTCTGTTTTGTTAGCTCCAAACCAAATAAAATTTTTAGCTTTAGATAAAGATTCATAAGTTTTTTGATAGTTTGGATATACAGAAATATTTTCTGGGGCCATTACGAAAACCGTATCTATTTGTCCTGATTCTACGGCAGAGATAGCATCGCTTAAACTTTTAAGACCAGAATGATTTCTTGCTTCGTCTTGCAAACCTTTAGTATTAGGGTTTTTATCCCCTCTAATTAATAAGCCATCAAACTCATCTTTAGTACTTTCTGAATCATTCCATTCAAAGAAACTAGCAACTCCCAAACTCTTAAAGGTTTGCATCGCATTGGCGTACTCTTCATTAGTATATTGACCTGTAAATACAACACCAACTTTCGAGCAATTCGTTTTAACATCATTAAATAAATTTTGATGTAAATCCTGCATTGCTTTACCAGCTGTCATCTCAAGCCAAGTCGATCCATCAAATTTTTTGGCTTTTAAAAGTCTTTGGTCTTTATTGGCAAATTTATAGATATCACGACCATCATCACACATCCAATAGCCATTCACCTCTTCGTTATGCTCAGGTTTTACTCGAAATAAACCATCTTCATTATAATAAACTTTTATATTACAACCTGTTGAACACCCATTACACACAGTATCTTCATTTTTCAAATACCAAACTCTTTGACGGAATCTAAAGTCTTTAGAAGTCAAAGCACCTACAGGACAAATATCAACTGTGTTTAATGAATACTTATTATTTAATGGTTTATCTTTAAAGGTTCCAATTTCACTTCGATCGCCACGATTAAAAATACCTAGTTCTTTAGTTTTAGAAACTTCATCTGTAAAACGCACACAGCGCGAACAAAGAATACAACGCTCAGAATCTAGTACGACTTTCTCACCTAAGTCTACGACCTTTCTTTTTTTAACTTTTCGTTGATCCATTTCAGGGTCATATTGTCCAAACTTCATATATTGCTCTTGCAAGCCACACTCACCAGCTTGGTCACAAATAGGACAATCTAGTGGGTGGTTAATTAAATGAAAATCCATCCCCCACTTAACTATATCTTTAATTTGTTCGCTTTGATTTGTAACAACCATGCCTTCTTTAACCACTGTATTACAAGCAATTTGCGGACCTCTCGCCCCCTCAACATCAATCATACAAAGACGACAAACCCCAGCAATACTTAGACCAGGGTGCCAACAATAATGAGCAATATCCTCATCCATTTTTTTAAAGGCCTCAATAACCGTTGCGCCTTCTTTAACTTCTACTTCAGTGCCATTAATGGTGCATTTCGGCATAGCTCACCCCTTTTACTTTTGATCGACCTTCTTTCACGTAATACTCAAATTCATCTCTAAATTTTTTTAAAAAACTAAGAGCTGGCATTGCAGCAGCATCAGATAAAGCGCAAATAGTTCGCCCCATCATATGACTTGAAATTCCATTGATTAAATCAAGGTCTTTCATTTTAGCTTCACCTTTTAAAATTGAAT
>CALJPJ010000017.1 GCA_937980625.1 uncultured Bdellovibrionales bacterium | reverse complement strand
AACATAATTGGCATTTTCCACCTCATTCCCAATCAATCTCACAACAACTTATACCCCATAAACAGCTTCATAGATGCTGTAGCTAGTATTGACGAAAAAAACTTTAACTTAGAAACTATTGAGAACAAACTACAAAGTAATTTTGACTCAATTGACAAAAATGATCTTCTTATAAAAAAAAATAATTTCTCCAGTAATGATTATCGTTTCATTAAATTTATTTGCCGCAAACTTATCAGTATTAAATTTGACGGCTCAGATAAATTTAATTTTTTCTACCCCTTTGAAGTACAAATTATTGATTACAACACTCATATAAAAAATTTATCTGGCAGTTCATCCCACGAAAAATATAAAATTCGACAAAAACAAAAAGCGCGCGAGCGTATTCTAGGGTTTGCATTACAATGACTTATTTTTTTTCTGCATTACGCTCAATTTTCTGCCTATTTGCTATTCCATTATGGGTCATAGTTTGGGGTACGCTTGCAATTATTACTTGTTTTATATTTAGAGGTAATTACTTTCCTACCTTTTTCACTGTTAACTTTTCAAAAGTTTCCAACTTTTTAGCTGGGATTAAAGTCAAAGTGTCTGGCCAAGAAAACATTCCTAACTCCAGCGCTTTATTTGTTTTTAACCACACCAGCTTAATGGACATACCCGTTATTAACGCACACTTCACTAATGACCTCCGCTTTGGCGCAAAATCATCTTTGTTTAATGTTCCTATTTTTGGACAAGCTCTAAGCGCTGTTGGCACAATCAAAGTTTTCAGGGGGGATCGAGAAAAGGTCATAAAAGAATATAACAAATCCTTAGTGAAAGTAAAAAATGATGGCGTTAGTATTATCTTATCTGCTGAAGGTGGTCGCAATGGATTCCCTCCAGCTCTGCTGCCATTTAAGTCTGGCCCTTTTATTTTAGCTATTCAAGGACAAATCCCTATTGTCCCAATCATTTTAACCGATGCACATAAGGTCTTGCCTAAAAAAACTTTAACTATGCCCTTTGGCCCCTGGACAAGGCCTGTAGGACTAAAAATACTCAAGCCCATCAGCACTGAGGGCTTAACTTTTGACGATCGTCATAAATTAAAAAAAGAAACTTTTACTGCTATGGATAATGAAATATTATAAACAATTTGCTGAAACTTGATTCATTGGCACATAAAAGGAGCCTAAAGTACCACTTTCAATATTACCTTGTGAAGAAAAGTTCACTTTATTTTTAAATGATACTTTACCAGCAAACCAATCATTATCTACATCATAGTTTCCATCAAAAGTGATTTCTGCTAAACTGTTTTCAAATACTAAAACCATAGATTTACCACTTATAACACTGGCTGAATGAGTATAACCTGTAATCTCAAAGGGAGAGTATTGATCTGGATTGGCAACAACATGTGAATCTTTCATATACATAACTAATGAGGACTTAGAAACACTTAACTGGGATCGCGGATACGAAGTGTTTGGGTTGATTTCATTGCCATCAGGCAAACAAGTTGTTAAATTAAATCTAATTCCTGTACCGGCCTCAGTACTTATATTTTCATAATCGGCACTGACTTCGCCAAGGCCAAATTCACTATCGTCAGGCATCATGAATGATGAAGTAAACTTTTTCACTCTAGACTGATATAAGCTTTGATCAACAGAGTTGTTAAAGCTAGCAACAATAGCTCCAGTAATATCACCTATATCTGAGCCACTAACTCCCGGTTCATTAATATCTTGAACAGGTGCTCTATAAATTCCAACTGCACTTCTTTTAGATTTTTTTTCCGAACAAGCCAAACTAAACTGTATCATTATAAGACATAGCATTGCTTTTAAAATAAGGTTTAAATTTTTCATAAGTTTCCTCCCCAGGTATTTACATACAACTAAGAGGCAATATTCAGGCCAACAAAACAACCTAAATTCAAATACTTAGACCCACAAAAAACCTATGCCATCAAAAAAAGACAATTTTTGCAACCTCTTTGCAAACTTACTAAACATTCCAAACTATCTACAAACTGCAGCGTGAGCAACAAAGGGACAAACCCTATTTACCAACTCCTTTAGTCGAGAATATGTCCTATAACAAGACAGTTTATCAATTTCTTGTGATCTTAATATACAAAGTTGTTAATATATAATTAATGCTAAGATTTAAAATCACTAAAATAACATGGATAATTTCTGCTATTTTAGTCAACCTTCTACTTTGGCAAAACTGCGCGCCAAGCTTTCAGTCCGTTGGAGATGGGAGTTCGCAAGCTTCTAAAAATTCAACGAACAGACTAGTACCTGACAAATTAACCAACCTAAGTAGAATTGACCCTGTAGCAAACTTCTCACGTTTTAATAAAATTATTAAAGATAACTGTGTGAAATGCCATGGCGGAGCAAACACAGAACACCCAAACATCGTTAAGTATGCTAATTTAAATACTCTTGAAGACTGGGTGAACCACCCCCATGGCTTAATTACTGGTGGTGAGCCAACAAAAT
>CALJPJ010000016.1 GCA_937980625.1 uncultured Bdellovibrionales bacterium | reverse complement strand
TAAGCAACTTCTTATTTTTTTAATGCTTTAATCTAGACCTGAATCTAGCCTTATGCATATATTTATAACTTCATCGTCTTGCATTATCTAACTAGATTGCATTCTACTATAGCCAGAGGTTACAATAAAAGGTGTAACTGGGAGGCCCACATGTCTAAGTCAGGAAAATCTAAAAATTTAACATTACCATTATTGCCATTGAGAGACTTAATTATTTTTCCTCATATGATGATGCCACTTTTTGTAGGTCGTGAAAAAAGTATTAATGCTTTAGAAGACGCTATGAATAAGCAAACCGACATTGTATTGGCTGCACAAAAAGATGCTAAGACTAATAACCCAACAGTTGATGATATTTTTTCAGTGGGAACAATAGGAACAATTATTCAGTTACTTAGGTTGCCAGATGGTACAGTTAAGGTTTTAGTTGAAGGAAAAAAGCGAGTTAGTATTAATGAACTAGAGCAGACTGATAACTTTTTTTCAGCGAGTGTAACTGAAATTGAAGAGGCAGTAGATGATGAGACAGAGGCTAAGGCTTTATTACGATCAGTTAAAAACACTTTTGAAATATACGTTAAATTAAATAAAAGAATACCACCAGAAACATTGATGCGAGTTTCCACGATTGAAGATTATTCAGAACTTGCAGATATTATTGCCGCTCAATTAAATTTAAAACTTGAAGATAAGCAGAAAATACTAGAAACAACTGATCCTGCAAAGCGTTTAGAAGAGCTATTTCAATTGATGACAGGTGAAATTGAAATTCTTGAGGTAGAGAAAAAGATACGTGGGCGAGTCAAGAAGCAAATGGAACGTTCGCAAAAAGAATATTACCTCAATGAGCAAATGCAAGCGATTCAAAAAGAACTTGGCGATAAAGATGACTATGCAGCAGAGCTAGACGACTTAGTGGATAGATTATCTAAGAAAAAAATAAGTAAGGCCGGTCGTAAAAAAGTAGAAAAAGAAATTAAAAAGCTAAAAATGATGTCGCCAATGAGTGCTGAGGCAGCTGTCGTGCGTAACTATATAGATTGGATGCTAGATTTACCGTGGGCAGATTATAGGCAAGAAAAATGTGATTTAGACGAAGCACAAAAAATTCTAGACGATGATCATTGGGGTCTTGAGAAAGTTAAAGAAAGGGTCTTAGAGCATTTATCAGTGCAAATCTTAACTAATGAGTTAAAGGGCCCAATTCTATGCTTAGCAGGCCCTCCAGGTGTTGGTAAAACATCATTAGCTAGGTCAATAGCTAAAGCATTAAATCGTAATTTCGCTAGAATATCTTTAGGTGGTGTTAGGGATGAGGCTGAAATTCGGGGTCACAGAAAAACTTATGTTGGCGCTATGCCAGGTAAAATAATACAAGCTCTCAGAAAATGTGAAACTGGGAACCCATTATTATTGTTAGATGAAATTGATAAAATGAGTATGGACTTTAAAGGTGACCCATCTGCAGCTTTGCTCGAGGTACTAGATCCAGAGCAAAACTCAACATTTGGTGATCATTACATAGAAGTTGAATATGATTTATCTAAAATTATGTTCTTAACAACTGCGAATTCATTGCACCCCATTCCGAGACCTCTTTTAGATAGAATGGAGGTTATAAACTTGACTGGATATTTGGAAAAAGAAAAGTTTCATATTGCTAAAAAGTACTTAATACCAAAGCAAATTAAAGCCCATGGATTAGCGGATTATAAAGTTAGTTTTGCTGATGCGGGAGTGCTAGATATTATTCGTTCTTACACAAAAGAAGCCGGTGTAAGAAACTTAGAAAGAAAAATTGGAACAGTATGTAGAAAGGTAGCTAAAGAAATAGTTAAAAGAGAATTGACTGAGTCAAAAAAGAAAACAAAAAAATCAAATAAAGCAATTACAATTACTGCAAAAAAAGTGATGGAATTTCTAGGACCAAACCGTCATAAGCACGGTAAAATTGAAGGTACAAATGAAATTGGTTTAACTAATGGTTTAGCTTGGACACAAGTGGGCGGCGACATTCTTGCTGTAGAAGTTTCTGTTGTGCCTGGTAAAGGCAAGTTCACTGTGACTGGTCAACTTGGAGATGTCATGAAAGAGTCTTGCTCAGCAGCAATGAGTTATGTTCGGTCTAGGGGGCCATTATTTGGGTTTGATAAAGAGTATTATGCAAATATTGATGTGCATATTCACTTTCCTGAAGGAGCAATCCCTAAAGATGGTCCATCAGCTGGAATTGCGTTAACCACAAGTATTGTATCGGCAATAACTAAAATTCCAGTAAAGAGAACTGTTGCAATGACCGGCGAAGTGACTTTGCGAGGTCGTGTACTAGCTATTGGCGGTTTACGAGAAAAAACACTAGCAGCACATGTGGCCGGAGTTAAAACTATTATTATACCCAAGGAAAATGAAAGAGACTTAAAAGAAATACCAACAGAAGTTTTAAAAGATATTAAGGTGATTTTGGTAGATCATGTAGATCAAGTTTTAGTAAACGCTCTGGATATAAAAAACGCTAAGGAATTGTTTAAAGTAAGAAGTCAAAGAACCCTTGGCATTAGAGCGCAATACACAGGTCAACAGTCTTTACAGCATTAATTTGAGTTGAAACTCTGTATACTTTAAGGTCACTTTGATTATTGATGTGGCTTTAGAGTTACCAGGTTGTGCTGTGTAGCAATAAAATAAAATTTAAGTAACGCCCTCCGCAATGCCTCATTAGCGGGCATAGCTAGTGATTTCATGTATATACAAATCTATTGAATTGTATTATCTGCACTAGATGACCCTTAATAAATGAAAAAAAAGTAAATTAATCATTGCTAGTAGACGATTATTTAAGCCTGTGTAAGATTGTTATTTCAAATCTAATGTCTAATAATCATTGGGGGAAAGGTGATTCAAGGTCTAAAAGCAGAAGAGCTATTTAAAATCGGTAAGCTTTATAAAGATAAAACTGATTATCAACAGGCCTTGCCCTACTTGCAACAAGCGGCAGATTTATATTTAAGTAAGAATTTGTTTGATAAATATTTAGAAGTTATGAATAAAGTAATCACTATATATGCTGAGTTGGGCCAGCAAGCTGATGTTGATACTATCAAAGAAAACTTACAAGATTTAGTATTAAAAAATAATTTTGATTTAAGTCCTAAAACTTTTTATGTTTTAGGTTTGTGCGCTAGTTATAAGTCTCAGCAAAGTATTGCAAAAGAATATTTTACAAAATCATTAAACCTTGCTCTACAGAAAAACTCTAAAAAAGATATCTGCTATGCCATTTACGGTATTGCCAATACATTTGCTAAAAATGGACAATACAACGAGGCTCTTAAAGAAATCTATAATATTAAAGTTTTCTTTCAGGTGATTGATTTACCAGAGCTAGAAGTTTTTATTAAACTTTTAAATGGTAACCTTTTAAGGAAGCTTGAGCGTTATGATGAGGCTCTTGAAATATATTGGCAAGCCTTTGAGGACATTAAACAGCGGAAAGACATTTACTCTTATGTTTCCATTTTATATTTCATCGGATTAGCTTTTAAAGATAAAGGTGATCATCATATGGCTAAAATATACTTAAATTTAGCGTTATCAAGTATGGACAAAAACAATTTAAAAGTGTTCCATAATGCTGTTGAAAAAACTTTAGAAGATATTTCTGGTGATCAGAGCGTCAATTTTGATATTATCTTTAATAAGGACAAAAAATTTGTCTCTGAAAAAAATAAAGGTGAAATTGACTTTAAAAATCAATTTATTTTGCTAGACTTGTTAAAGCTATTTATGAGTACACCAGGTCAGGTATATTCAAAAGAGGAAATAGTTAATAAAATTTGGCAACAAAATTATGATCCAAGGGTGCATGATAATAAATTATATGTAACAATTAAGCGTTTAAGGCGTTTGATT
>CALJPJ010000015.1 GCA_937980625.1 uncultured Bdellovibrionales bacterium | reverse complement strand
GGTATTAAATCTGTGACTATATCTATTCAAGGGCCTTATGCTTATGGTTTTCTCAATGCTGAAAACGGCGTTCATCGGTTAGTACGTATTAGCCCTTTTGATTCCAATGCTAAGCGCCATACAAGTTTTGCTTCCGTGTTTTGTTGGGCAGAAGTTAACGACGATATAGATATTGAAATAAAAGAAGATGACATTAAAGTTGATACCTATAGAGCGAGTGGAGCTGGAGGGCAGCATATTAATACGACTGATTCTGCTGTTAGAATTACTCATAAACCTACGGGTATTATTGTCCAGTGCCAGAATCAACGAAGTCAGCATGCGAACAAAGATACAGCTTTGAAAATGTTGAAAGCTGCAATTTATGAAAAAGAAGTTGAGCGTAGAAACCAAGAAAAGCAAGAAATAGAATCAGGTAAAAAAGCTAATGAGTGGGGCAGTCAAATTCGTTCTTACGTTTTACACCCTTATCAAATGGTAAAGGATCACAGAACAAACTTTGAAACTAGTAAAACTAATAATGTTTTAGATGGTGACATACAGTCTTTTGTAGAGTGTTTTTTAAAAAGTAAGGCTGGACAGTGATGTTTTATTTGTGGCTAGCATTAAGGTCTTTGTTTAAGGGTAAAAAAATTAGTTTAACTGCTGTTTTGTCAATTATGGGTTTAGCTTTAGGTGTAGCTTGTATGGTTGTTTCAATGGTGGTTTTAACAAGTTACCTAGGGACTTTAAAAAAAACTGTAATTGATATTTATGGTCACATAAATTTAGTTAAAAATATATCAGCACAGAAAGACGCTTCATTTTTTAATAGTATATCGCCGGATTTAAAAAAAGAAATTAAAGCTCATACTCCGTTTTTAAATTCATCAGCTATTGTAGTTAATAATGGAAAAATGTCGGCAGTTTTTGTACAAGGGTTTGATAGTAAAACGGTTAATAAAGTATTAGATTTTAAAAGTAGTTTACTCTCTGGGGAGCTTCCATTTAAGTCTCAGGTATATGATAAAAGCGAATATGCTCCAATTTGGATTGGGCGCAGACTGGCAAAAAATTTTAATTATAAAATTGGTGATACTTTAAATTTGGTGGTTCCAGTCGACAAGACAATTGACGATTTTAAACCAAAATTAAAGCGTTTTAAAGTTAAAGGGATTATGTCCTTTGGAAGGTACGACTACGACCTGCGCTACTTGATTACAGATATTGAGCCTCTTCTTGATTTAACTAACTTAAATGATAAAAACTATGGGTATAGAATTAAGATTAAAGATTCAGATAAAGCACCTGACTTTGCTTTGAAATTGAATCAAAGTGATTTCTCTGGTGATTATTGGGCAACAAGTTGGCGGTCAATTAATGCCAACTTGTTTGCGGCAGCGGATTATGAAAAAATTATTATTTTTTTTGTTTTATTGATTATAATTATCGTGGCTTGTTTTAATGTATCTAGTACTTTATTTGTTAATGTTCTTGGTCAGTTTAAAGACATTGCTGTTTTAAAGTCAATGGGCGTTACCTCTGGTCAAATTAAGAGAATATTTATTTTTCAAGGGCTTATTATTGGTTTTTTAGGTTACGTGCTAGGGCTCATCTTAGGAGCCATTTGCTGCTATGGTTTTGTTTATGCAAAAAAGAATTGGGATATACTAAGTGCTGAAGTGTATAAATTAGAAAGTTTAGTAATTACTGTAGATATACTTGATATACTCGCCGTTGGCGTAGCTTCAATGACTGTTTGTTTTTTAGCGACGCTCATTCCAGCAACCAAGGGTGGAAACTTAACGCCGATGAAGGGATTTCGATATGATTAATGATTATTTAATTTCAGCAAAGAATATTAGAAAGAATTTTTTTCAAGGTAGTAAAGAGTTGGAGGTTTTAAAAGGAATTGATTTAAACGTTCAACAAGGCGAGGCTTTGTGTATCTTGGGGGGCTCTGGAGCAGGTAAAAGCACACTTATGCACATACTTGGAACACTAGATTCACCTTCTGGAGGAAATGTTTATTTTAAAGGTGATGATTTATTTGCAAAGTCTGATGAAGATTTGGCAAAGTTTCGCAATAAGCATTTGGGGTTTATATTTCAATTTCACCATTTATTAAGTGAGTTCAATGCTCTGGAAAATATTATGATGCCAGCTCGAATTAGTGGTGAGTCTAAACAAGACTGTAAACAACGGGCTTTAGATTTTTTAGGCCAAATGGGGTTGTCAGATCGAGCAAGTCACTATCCAACAGAATTAAGCGGTGGCGAAAAGCAAAGAATAGCTATTGCTCGCGCATTAATGCAGAGTCCAGATATTATTTTAGCAGATGAACCCACCGGTAATTTAGACAGTGCTAATGGAAATGTAATTAGAGATTTATTTTTAGATCTTCAGAGAAGGTTAAATTTAACTATTATTGTAGTGACTCATGATCAAAAATTTGCCAACTCATTTCCCAAGACCTTGCATATGAAGGATGGTTTATGGGTTTGATTGTAGAGGCTGTAGTGGATAAATTTAAGAGAATTTAAAGTTATTTAACGCGAATGGGCATCTTGAGTAGGGCCAGTTTGGAGTTCATAGCTTTAGTATGTCATGTCAGCGTAAAATTAAAGGCTAAGCTAGCCCCTTTTTTGACAAGGTATATTTTTCGGGCTAGTCTGGCGGACCTAATCAACATCAAGAGCTGTGGTGACCTTAAGTATGCTTAATAAGATCATTTTTTTAATTATTACAAGTCTATTTCTTATTGTACAGGCTGAAGCTGTACAGATTAAAAAAATAGAAGTTTCTGGCCAAAGAAAAATTGAAAAAGAAGCCGTGTTAAATAAGCTTAAGTCTAAACCGGGCACTACTTTTAATGCAGCAGTTGTTAAAGAAGATATATTAGCTTTATTTGAGCTAGGATATTTTTATAATATTATAGTCGATAAATCTAATGTCCCTGGTGGGGTGCAGCTGACCTACAAAGTGGTGGAAAAACCTACCGTTGAAAGTTTTATTTTTAATGGTAATGACGAGCTTGATGACGAAGAAATTCAAGAGACAGTTGAGCTTAAAGCTTATCAAATATTAGATGACTCTAAAATTAATTTGGCTATAGAAAAAATAGAAAAGCTTTATGAAGACAAAGGTTACTTTTTGGCAAGAATAAGTCATAAAGTGACTCCTGTGAAAAAGGGCGAAACTGTAAATGTTCAATTTGATATCGTTGAAAATGAAAAAGTAAAAGTAGAAAAGGTTACTTTTTTAGGGAATACGAAGCTCACTTCAGCAAAATTAAAGTCAATGATGTTTACTAAAGAGGGAAGCTATTTTAGCTTTATGAGTGGTGCTGGCTCATACAAACAAGAGGCTTTTGACCAAGACGTTAGAAATTTAACTGCCATCTATTATAATGATGGTTATATTCAAGCAAAAGTAGCTCCACCGCAAGTTTATGTTACTCCAGATAAGAAATCTATTTACATAACAATTAAGGTTGATGAAGGGGAGCAATACTCAATTGGTAGTATTGATTTTACTGGTGATATGCTTTTCCCAGTCGAAGAGCTTAAAGACGAAGTTAAACTAGAAGTTGGAGACATTTTTGCTTACGATAAGTTGCAAAAAGATTTACGTGCATTACAAGCAAAATATGGTGATTTAGGTTTTGCTTATGCCAATCCAATTCCTCGTCCAAGGGTCAATGAGAAAGAGCGTTTAGTAGATTTAACATTTGAAATTGATAAAGGTCATAAAGTTTACTTTGGCAATATTTCAGTTAAAGGAAATGATAAAACTAGAGATAAAGTGTTACGCCGTGAGCTTGTTATTTTTGAAGGGCAGCTTTACAACGAAACTAAGAAGCGTGAATCTATCGCTAATATTAAACGCTTGGGTTATTTTGATGAGGTAGACTTTATAGCAAGCACGCCTAAAGGGCGTCATGAGATTCAAGATATTGAAATTCAAGTGAAAGAGCGGAGCACAGGAACCATACAAGTTGGGGCAGGCTATGCAAGTAATCAAGGCTTTGTTTTAAATGGTCAAGTGAATCAAATTAACTTATTCGGTCGAGGGCAAAGATTAGGTTTGTCTGTCAATTGGTCGAAGGTAGAACAATTATTTAACTTAAATTTTACCGAACCCTACTTTAGAGACACAGAGTGGGAACTAGGTTTTGATATCTACAGAAAAAAACGTGAGCTAACAAACTACAAAGAAGAACGAACTGGTGGTGGTGTACGTATTGGTCATCCTTTAGCTCCTTATTTACGTGGAGTTTTAGGTTATAAAATTGATGATACAGATCTGGAGCGTATCACTGAAGATCCTCAGTTATTCCCAGTTGAAACAACAAATGGAATTACCAGCGCTCTTACTGCTAGGTTAGTTTACGACAAACGAAATGATAGGTTTTTGCCAACTAAAGGTATTCTTGCTGACTTAAGTTTAGAGTATGCAGGGGTTGGTGGAGATAGAAAGTACACAAAGGGTAATTTCACTTTTAGGTACTATAAAAACTTATTTTGGGAGTTAGTTTGGAGAAACAATGTTAACTATGGTTTGATTCAAGCTAATAAGTCTGGTGAAGACCCACCATTTGACCAACTATATTTACTAGGTGGAGCAAACACTTTAAGAGGTTATGATTGGTTTACTATTGGTAAAAGAAAAAAGTCATCAGTCTTTAGTTCTAAAAATCCTGGTACAGATGGGACAGTTCCGTTTGGAGGTAAACAACAGTTTTATTACCAGTCTGAGCTTCAATTTCCTTTAATCAAAGAAGCAGGAGTCTTGGGAGTCGCATTTTTTGATATAGGTTATGCAGATGACTCAATATCTTTTGATGATTTAAAAAGTGATGTTGGCTTTGGTTTTAGGTGGTACTCTCCAGTTGGCCCTCTTAGGTTTGAGTGGGGTTTTCCACTTAACCCTGATGATGAATATGATGAAGATTCTGTGAAGTTTCAGTTTGCTATTGGCTCACCTTTTTAATGAGGGGTAGACTAATAGACGGTAGAGTGTATTTTAATTGTTAACTTATGGAAAAATTATGTCTTTATTGCGAATATCGGCTTTATTTTTCATAGAATTTTGTTAAGTTATGAGCATTGAATTTTAATTAAATAGAACAAATTAAGAGGTAGGTAGAATGAAATTATTAAGTATTATTGCTATAGTGGCTTTTTCGCTTCCAGTTTTTGCAGCAGATTTTAAAATTGGTTGGGTAGATATGCAAAAAGCAATTCAAACCTCAAAAGCCGGAAAAAAAGCTAAGGCTGGTTTGGAAAAAGAATTTAACAAGAAAAAGAAAAAGTTAGAAAAAAAACAAAAGGATTTAGAAAAAATGTCTAAAGACTTAGAAAAAAAGAAATTAGCTTTATCTGAAAAAGCATTTATGGAAAAGCAAAGAGACCTACAAAAAGAATTTCTAAAATATCAAGAAGAAGCAAGAAAAAGCCAACTTGAAATTAGAAAAAAAGAAAACCAGTTAACAGGACCAATTTTAAAAAAGATACAAAAAGTGATATCCACAGTAGCTAAAGACAAAGGTTACGCTTATATTTTAGAAAAGTCTGAACAAAGTGTTCTATGGGCTAAAAAAGAATATGATATTACTGATATTGTAATTAAAAAAATTAATAAGTAGCTATGAACTCAACAGAATGTTTATATGACATAAAGCAAATCAGTAAGATATTACCTCATCGTTACCCTTTCTTGTTAATTGATAGAGTTTTACGTATTGAGCCTGCCGATAAACCTGACTCAAGAGTTGGGGCAAAAGCTATAGCTATTAAGAACGTTACTATAAATGAACCATTTTTTAATGGTCATTTTCCTGAAAACCCGATTATGCCAGGTGTTTTATTAGTAGAAGCTATGGGGCAAGCAGGTGCTTTAGCCTGTGTTTCTGAAGAGGATTTTGAAAAAGAATTTAGTGTTATGATTGCTAAAATTAATAATGCAAGATTTCGTAGGCCAGTCGTTCCTGGTGACCAGGTTTTAATTGAAAGTAAAATAGTTAAAGATCGTGGTAAAATGTTTGTTGTCACTTGTACAGCCTCTGTAGACGGTAAGGTCGTAGCTGATACAGAACTTTTAGCTCAAGTTATTATTGGAGAGAAGGTTTAGTATGTCTTTAATTCACTCAACAGCTATAGTATCTGACCAAGCTAAAATAGCAGAAAATGTGCGTATAGGTCCTTATGCCGTAATAAGTGGAGAAGTAACTATTGGTGAAGGAACAATTGTTGATCATCATGCAAGTATTGGATGTGAAGAGGGTATAACAATTATTGGAAAAAATAATCGTTTTCTACCAAGTTGTGTAGTTGGTGCAGTCCCTCAAGACTTGTCTTATAATAACGAAAAAACAAAACTAATAATTGGTGATGATAATACAATTCGTGAGTTCGCAACTTTAAATATAGGTACTGTGAAAGATAAGGGAGTTACCTCTATAGGTAATAAAAACCTTTTAATGGCATATAGTCATATCGCCCATGACTGCGTGATTGGGAGTAATAATGTAATTGCCAACAGTACGCAATTTGCTGGGCATATACATGTTTCTGACCATGTTGTTATTGCTGGTGGCTGTTTGATTAATCAATTTACTAAAGTTGGACGTGGGGCTTATATTACTGGTGATAGCTCGGTAAATAAAGATGTACCTCCGTTTACAATTGTTCAAGGCAAGTATGCAGTTATGAGGGCCTGTAATAAAGTTGGTTTAGAGCGCTCTGGAATGGCTAAAAGTGAAGTTGATAATATATATAAGGCTGTAAGAATATTAATTAAAGGTAAAAATACTTTAGAAGACTCAATAGCTAAAATTAAATTAGAGTGTGAGTTAACTGATAATATAAATTACTTTATAGAATTTATTGAGTCGTCAGAGCGTGGTTTAGCTTTTTAAATGTCACAAAGATCAAAAAAAATTTTAATTGTTGCAGCAGAAGATTCAAGCTGCCTTTACGCAGAAAGGCTATTGCAGTATTGGCAACAAAACAACTATCCAATAACAGCCTTTGGAGTTGGTTCGCAAAAAATGCAAAAATTAGGCTTTGAATGCTTAGGTCATAGTGAAGAGCTAGCCGTTATGGGAGTGCAAGAGGTTGTTAAGCATTGGTCAGTTATTAAAAGTACATTTTTAAAAATTATTGATCGATGTGAAAAAGAAAGGCCTGATGTGGCATTATTATTAGACTATCCCGGTTTTAACTTAAGAATGGCAAAAAAATTAAATAAAATGGGAATTAAAATAGTTTATTATATTTCGCCACAAGTTTGGGCTTGGAAAAAAGGACGAGTTAAAATTATCAAAAAAGTAATAGATAAAATGATAGTTTTATTTCCCTTCGAAAAAGAGTTTTATAAAAAACATAATTATGAAGTAGATTTTTTAGGACACCCATTATTAGATGAAATATTACCCAAGTATAGTGATCCAGAGTATAC
>CALJPJ010000014.1 GCA_937980625.1 uncultured Bdellovibrionales bacterium | reverse complement strand
AGGTTTAAAATCATGTTTTACAGCAGCATACAGCCCACAATCAAATGGCATGGCTGAAGCTTTTGTAAATACAATTAAGCGTGATTACGTTTATGTAAATGATTGCTACGATGCAGACACAGTAATAAATATGTTAGCTGGCTGGATAGCTGATTACAATAATAATGCACCACACTCAGGGCTTGGCATGAAAAGTCCAGTGGAGTATAAAAATTTAACTAAATAAGGTGTCTACCGAAATGGGGTCCAAAGCATATTCATTAAAAAAAGGTGGTTAGCATGATAAATAGTTTTAAAGTATTAATTATTACAACTTTAATGTTCAATCATTTTGTAAACGCTGAAAACCAAAATCTTAGCGTTGAGTTAGCAACAAGTCAGTGTGTTTATATTGATGGTGATAAAGATTGTATCTATAAAGCTGAACCAATTAAAAATTTAATTATTAAGTTAACAAAAAATTCTAATGGAAAATATTTCTCTTATAATGAGCTTAGCACTTATGTTGGTAGCAACCAATTTAAAGCCTCCATAGTTATTACCAAAGATAATCTGAACGCTACAAACTCTGAAGTGATGATTAATTTAATTGCTCAACCTTATTCTGGAGAAAAAAAATATAAAATCAGCAAAATTAATATCACTGATTTATCTCAGCTACAAAATTTAATTTTTTATGGAAAACCAATTGGAAGATATGAAGGCCACTATTATGTGGAGACTGAACATAAAATTAAGTTTCACTAAACCTGCTCAAAAGTTAAATAAATTATATTCTTACTCTACTACAATAATCTCTGGCTTCGGTTATCGTCATATTAAGACCATTTGAACTATATGCATCTGAAACACACTGTTGTAAGGATTCAAAACCAAATACATTGAATGCAAAAAATAAAGAAATAATAAATATAAACTTCATAAGCGACCCTTCTCTTGACAAAAATTTTAAAAATAATAATTGAACATTTACCTTAAATTACCACCGTAGCTCGATAATTATGTTTAGCAAAGAGGAAGTATAAAATCTATTTTCAATTTTTATACTGTAATTTTTTTATAGCTAACTACTTAAGTTAAAACAAAAACAGTAAAGTTCGTCACCATTTTTTTATCACGAAAAGCGACAATACATTCATTGTTTGACTCAACCCAATTACATTTTTTTATAATCCTAAGACAAAACTATAAAAACTCTGCATTTAAATTTAATATAAATGTTAAGATCGAAAATAATATTTGACACTGAGAACTTATAAAAAATAATTAAAATTAGTATACCTGACGAAAATCACAAAAACACTAACGATTAATAACAATATTTTTCCGTAATAATAAAAACCTGTTAAGTAATTTAATTTTTTTATATACAAACATCTCACTTCTTCTACTGACAACCTACCTAAACTCTCTTCGGTTGGAAATAATTTTGGAAATTGACTCTTAACAAAACTTTTTAGTAGATTGGATATTAAGACACTAAAAATTATTATTAAAAAATAATACAAACAAATTACAATTACAGAAGACGCAGAAATAAAATCGCTAAAAATTACTGCCGCTAAAAAAATTATGGGCACAGGCATCATTGAGTAATCATCACTTTTTAAAAAACCACTCATAAGATACATATGTGGCTGTCCTTCATATGAGTGATTATTGTATAAAGGCAAAAGTTCATTGATATAACTTTGTTTATACATATCCTGAGTACTACCTCTATTTTTTTCTAATTCATTTTTCTTTCTCAAGAAGTACTTATGCCTAATAGACATAAACTTGACTAAATTAACTAAAAAAAACTATCACTGGAATCATTAAGAAAGACAAAAGTACAACTGGCATACTTAGTTGATTTACAAAATCCATTATTACAATCCTTTAACAACAAAAATTTAAGCTTAGTAAATAAATAAGTTCTACCCTCTACTTCAAAGTCATATTATGGGTGCTTTTTGCTAGCAAATTAGTCACATAACAAAGACTAAGACTAGTTATAAATCTCGTGACAAATTATTAATATTATTACCTTGGTATATTTATTGCTCATTTAATTACAATATTAAATTTAACAGCAATCACTTATTTTAGGTATTATTTTATGAATTTCTTTCACATCTTGATCATTATTTTCACACTACTGTTTAGTCAGTGCTCTGTCGCTTTAATTAGTAATCAAGTCGTTTCAAAAACAACCCCGCAAGAAGCTAAAGACCTTTTAGTTAAAATGGATAACCTGATCAAAAACTCGATAAAGTCTGGTATAAATGAAAACTTTGCTTTTGCTCACGTATTTGTTGAAAAACTAACCCATAAACAACGAGAGTTATACACACAATATTATTTTCATCGATTAGCTGAAGATTTATTTCACACCTTCAAAAAAAGCAATCAGCGATATAATTTTTTTGATCGATACATAGGCCTTATAAACTTTAGTGCTTTGATCGATAACGACGATTATAATAATCTAGCAGATTATTTAATTATGAATCGAAACTCAATACCTTATATGAAATACTTAGTTGATAAAGACTATATTGACCTAAGCATCGTTTCAGCAGCTGTTAAAGAGCTTATCGCTAAAGCCGTTATTATAGATGAGCTCGAGCCATATGTTACTATTTATCAAGATGAATTAATTCAGCATGGATATGGAAGTGGCAACTATAGATTTATCAATAAGCTTCCGGCTGCTAAAAACGTTGCAAGAAGCAATCACCCAAAGCTCCCCGTAGATTTTGTTAAAGAATGTCTCGTAAAAAATAAAACTGAAAGCCATGCATATGCCTTAAATCAGCTAGCAAAAACTTTAAAAAGGTCTTTTTTAAAAGTGTCGACTCGAGCTCGGACTGGACTTCATATGCATGTAGTTTCAGACGCAAACAAAGATGAGCTTTGTAACTATTACTTTGAGTTTGGATATGAGACCGATGAAGAAGGAGGGACATATATACACTCCTTAACAGGTGAAGTTTATTATGTTCCCCATAATGTAGTCTACAAGCTGACTGCAGATGATATTTTAAATTACACAGGCCTTAATAAATGGGCTCAGTTGATGTTATCAAACTAAAAAAACACCCAGTTTATTTTTTTATAGTACTACTAAAAAAATGAACATTAGCCATTCAGTTATTATGCCTCGCCCTTAAAAACTCAGTGAGTAATATTAACTGCTATAGTGCTAAAGCCATCTACTTCAAGCTTTATTTCCATTCCTTGTTTTAAAGCAACTGCGGGTGTGGCAGCACCTGTTAAAACTAGACTGTTTGCTGGTAGAGTTTTTCCCCTTTTAGATAAGAGTTTACATAATTCTACCACTGACAAAACGGGATCACCAGAAATAGCCGAAGAACTGCCCTCCTGAGCAATAGCGCCATCAACTCTCATTTTCATATTTAATTTTTTTAAATTCGCTTTATCAAAATTAATAACTTTTTCACCTAATATATAATGAGAAGAAGATGAATTATCTGAAATAACATCTTCCATTGAAAAGTATTTAAATTGCTTATATCGAGAGTCTAAGATTTCTAAAGCGATATACACTCCATCTATAGAGCTTAGTATCTCTTCATAAGTATTTTCACTGGTTAATTCACGAGCAATTGAAAACGCAATTTCTGGCTCAATCTTGGGATGAATTTGCCCAGTTAATGAATAATTTCCACCATCATCAACTCTCATTTTATCTGTTAATACCCCATATAATGGAGAGTCTAAGTCCATTTGTTTTCTTTTAGCTTCAGACGTTAAACCCATTTTTAAACCTACGACCTTCTCGCCTAATTTCTCTCGATAAGATATTCCTAGCTCTTGTACTTTATAAGCATCTAATCGAGTTAAATTTTTATAAGTACCACTGAACTGCTCCACTGGTGCACAGTTCATTCTGGCTACGTTTAATTGATCAGCAATATTTTCAATTATATCTTTAGTCATTAGTTCTCCTGATAAATAATTTAGCAATAGATAATCATTTAATAAATTAATAGCTAATATACTTGAACACAATTTGTTTCAAAGTCAATATTGCTCATATACTAATATAATTTACTAAATAAGAACATATTAAAATAATCACTAAAATTAGTTAAAGCTTAATATTTATTGGCACTTAGAGCTTTTGCGATCATCTATAATAAAGTGATTTAACTCATTGTAAAGCTACAAATTTTCTAATCGACACTATCTTTACAGTTGAAACTCTTAGGTAATTTTTGTATCACTTGATCTTAGGACATGTTGACGTTTCATCTAGTTAGTAAAGAGACTAGATGACCCTAAGTTCGAGATGAGATTAGAGATTTAACCGGAAGCATGACTAATGCCACGGTGAGGATTAAATTTTTAGGCTCAGCGAAGATGGTAGGTTTAGCTAGGCACTTTAATGACTAGATGAAACGTTAACACGCCCTAATATAACTTGATAAAAATTAGGTGTTCTATATGGATCTCAATTTAAATGATAAAACTGCACTCGTATTTGGCTCTTCTTCTGGATTAGGCAAGGCTGTTGCAAACTCCCTTATTAAAGAAGGGGTTAAAGTTGCTCTTTGTTCGCGCAATATAGAAAAACTTGAAAAAACAGCCAAAGAAATAAATGCACAAGCTTACTTTAGCGCTGATCTTACACAAGCTGGCCAAGCTACTGAGGTTGTAAATAAGGCTATTAAAAAATTTGGAAAATTAGATATTTTAGTTACTAATACTGGTGGCCCTGAAAAAGGCAACTTTATGGATATTGATATAGAGCAATGGAACCAAGACTATCAAAGC
>CALJPJ010000013.1 GCA_937980625.1 uncultured Bdellovibrionales bacterium | reverse complement strand
AGGTTATTTTTGAAGAGTTTAAAGGAACTGGTAATGCTGAAATACATTTGGATCGTAAATTAATGGAAAAAAGAACTTTCCCATGTATGGATATTAATAAATCTGGAACTAGAAAAGAGGATTTACTAATTGACAAAAAAGATTTGAATCGTCTTTGGATTTTAAGAAAAGTTTTAGCTCCAATGAATGTTGTAGATAGCATGGAGTTTTTACTTGATAAGTTAAGAAACGCAAAGAGTAATGACGAATTCATGGATTCAATGTCAAATTAGCTAATTTAGTATAAATAATTATAAACGTGTAATTCTTTTACATAAAGTTTGTTTTTTATATTAAGAGGTTAATTGTGTTTAAAAAATTAGATGAAGTTGAAAATAATTATGAACACCTGCAAATGAAATTGCAGGACCCTCAGATTACATCTGACCCGAAACAATATACTGATTTAATGAAAGAAATTTCAGAAATTGAAAAAATTGTTTTAAGTTATAAAGAGTATAAAACTTGTAAGGAAGGCATTAAGTCTAGCCTCGAAATGTTAGAATCTGAAAAAGATGAAGACATGAGAGCGATGGCTAAAGAAGAACTTAATGATTTAAATGAGAAATCTAGTGCTTTAGAAGAAAATTTAAAAATACTTCTTTTACCGAAAGATCCTAATGATGACAAAAATATAATTTTAGAAATTAGAGCTGGTGCTGGCGGTGATGAAGCCAGCTTATTCGCTGATGAATTATTTAGAGCTTATTCATTTTTTGCTTCTGATCAAAAGTGGAAATTGCAGCTACTTTCAACTTCTCCAGGTAATGCTGGAGGATTTAAAGAAATTATTGCTAATATTTCAGGTGAAAAAGTTTACAGCCTTATGAAATATGAGAGTGGTGTTCATAGAGTACAAAGAGTGCCTAAAACTGAATCTCAAGGCCGAGTTCATACATCAACAATAACGGTGGCAGTTATTCCAGAAGTGGATGCTGTTAATATCAAGGTCAATCAAAATGATTTAAGAATTGATACTTATCGATCAAGTGGTAATGGTGGTCAATCAGTAAATACTACAGACTCAGCAGTTAGAATTACGCATTTGCCATCTGGCCTAGTGGTTACATGCCAAGATGGAAAGTCTCAGCTTTCAAATAAAGAGCAAGCAATGAAAGTATTACATGCAAGATTACACGCTATTGAAGAAGAGAAGAAAATGAAAGAAGCGTCAGATGATAGATTATCACAAATAGGAACCGGTGATAGGTCAGAAAGAATTAGAACTTACAACTTTCCGCAGTCCAGAATTACTGATCACAGAATTGGTTTTACAACACACGCAATAAACGAAGTTATGAGTGGTAAAGTAAGTGTAGTACTAGAGCCTTTAGTTACTCATTTTCAAGCAGAAGCCTTAAAAAAACAGACTCAATGACTTTAAAAGAGTTTCTTACTGATTCTATATACAAGCTTAAAAATAATAAGATCAAATCTGCAAACTTAGATGTTAAGCTGATTACATCAGATTACTTTAGTTATGAATTTCATGAATTAATAATTAATGAAAATAAAATAGTTACAAATTTAGATTTGATTAAATTAAATACTAAAATTAATAGGCGACTTAATGGTGAGCCAGTAGCTTATATTATTGGTTATAAATATTTCTATAAAGACAAATTTTATGTCAATAAAGATGTTTTAGTTCCTCGGCCGGAAACAGAACTATTAGTTGAAGAAGCTATTAGTTGGGCTAAGGGTCGTGAAGGTAAGTTAAATATTTTAGATTTAGGAGCTGGTTCAGGCTGTTTAGGATTAAGCGTGTTGAGAGATCTTAAAAACGCAGAGCTAACATCAATAGAGCTATGTCGTTCGGCCTTAGAAGTAGCGAAAGAAAATGCAAATAATTTGGGTTTATTATCACGTACAAATTTTATTTGTGAAGACATTAGAAACATAAATGTTAATTTATTTAGTAACAAGTTCAATATTGTTTTAGCCAACCCTCCTTATATTGATGAACAGACTGGGTTTGTAGAGGAAAACGTCAAAAAATTTGAGCCTAAAATGGCTTTATTTTCAGAAGATGAAGGCTTAAAAGATATTGAAGAATGGTCAGGAAAAGTAAGCCAATGGTTAAAGTCAGATGGTATATATTTAATGGAATTTGGTGATAATCAAAGTGCAGCTGTTAATAGTTATTTTACGAAAAATAATTTTTTTGTAGAAATATCAATACACAAAGACTATTCTAGTTTGCCAAGGTATATTAAAGCAATAAATAAGTAATTAACTATGGAGTTATTATGCAGAAGATGGTTGTTAACGGTGGTGTAAAGCTTGAGGGTGAAGTAGTAACCGGTGGTGCTAAAAATGCAGCCTTACCAATTTTATTTTCAACACTGCTAGCAGACGGTGAGCATGTATTTCATAATGTACCAGACTTAATGGATATTAAGTCCACACGCGACTTATTAGAATCTTTTGGTTGTGAAACTAGTTTTACAGATAATACTTTAAAAGTAGTCGTTCGACCATTAAAAACATTTGTTGCGGATTATGATTTAGTAAGAAAGATGAGGGCGAGTATTGTGTGTCTTGGCCCTTTACTTGCTAGGCATAAACAAGCAAAAGTGAGTTTGCCAGGGGGTTGTGCTATTGGTAGCCGACCTATAAACTTTCATTTAAATGCAATGGAGCAACTGGGAGCAACCTGTGAAGTCACATCAGGTTACGTAGTTGCAAAAACTGAGGGTTTAAAAGGAACACAAATAATCTTTGATATGCCATCTGTGGGGGCAACGCAAAACGTACTAATGGCAGCAGTATTAGCAGAGGGAACAACAATAATTGAAAATGCAGCTAAAGAGCCAGAAATTGTTGATTTAGCCAATTATTTAGTAAAAATGGGGGCTAAAGTTAAAGGTGCTGGAACGAGCATAATTACTGTAGTTGGGGTCGAGTCTTTATCTGCTGCAGAACACAGAATAATACCCGATAGAATTGAGGCCGGTACGCTACTAATTGCTGGTGCTATTACAAGAGGTTCTGTAACAGTTAAAAAGTGTAACCCAAAAGATCTTGAGGCTTTAATTTCTAAAATGAGAGATTGTGGCTTTTCGATTGAAACTGGTGATGACTTTATAAGTGTAAATCAAACTAAAACTTGGCGTGCTGTTGATATAACTACTGCACCTCACCCAGGCTTTCCAACTGACTTACAAGCACAATTTATGGCATTGATGTTAGAGGCGGAGGGTTCAAGTATAATTAGTGAAACTATTTTTGAGAATAGATTTATGCATGTTCAAGAGCTATTGAGACTTAATGCCGATATTTCTAAAAAGGCAAAAGTTTGTGTTGTTCGCGGTAAACAAGGGCAATTAACTGGTGCGCCAGTTATGGCTACGGACTTAAGAGCAAGTGCTTGCTTAATTTTAGCTGGACTTGTGGCTAAGGGGGAAACCAATGTAAACAGAATTTACCACTTGGATAGAGGTTATGAAAAATTAGAGAATAAGTTAACAAAATTAGGTGCTTCTATTAAAAGAATTTAATAATATATATGTATGAATAAAAAAACCTCACAATGGCTGATAAGATCGAGCAAAGGTAAAATCCAAGGCCCGTTCTCAACACGTGAGATTATGCTAAATATTAAAGGTGGATCTTTTGATGGCACCGAAAAAATTTCTAAATACCCAGGTGGTAGCTGGGTACCGATAAGTCACAATAGTGAATTTTACGATTTTTTACTAACAAACTTAAGTAAAGTAGATTCGTTAGATGATGATGAAACTAATTGGGATATAGATTTAGAGACCACTAAAAGTAATAATTTAGAGCCACACATAAAAAAAAATAAAAAGATTCCAGAATTACCTAAAGATAAACCTAAGATAATAGATGATAAAAAAGAACAACGTAAAAAATTTATTTCAAATAAAAATAATAAACAAGAAATAAATAAAAAAGTTAAAAAAACAATTGTTGATAAAAGCGATGAATATGATTTTTCCAAAGTTAAGAAAAAAGTAAATAAGAAAAAAAATAACCTTGGAGAAACTAAAAAAACTAAAACAAAAAGAAATAGAGCACCTAAAACAAAGAAAAAAAGTAATTTTTTGAGAAAAATTATTATTTTATTTTTGGGGTTTATAGGAATGTTTTTATTTTTAGATAACAAAAAAAATGATGTAGCTAATAAAGTTGTTTTTTTAAAGCCAAATAAAACAATAAGCTTGTCACCAGAGTTAGTTAAAAAAGAAGCTGATAAAGGGGTAAAAGTATTTTTAACAGATACTTTCTCAGGTTATATTAATGCACAAAAAAGTTTTGTAAAAGTTCTTGAAGCTGACCCCAGTTATGAAGACTTATATTCACTACTGTGCGTGTCTCAGTACAACCTTTGGTCATATAGTAATGATAATGTCAGTAATTTAAAAGTACTAATCAAAATAGTTGATATGGCAAAAAGATATGACTCGTCAGGGCTAAATTACCAAAATTGCAATAATATATATTTAACCTTAAGTGGCGATTTAATTAAGGCAGAAAAAAACATTGATAATCTTATAAAGAAGTTTGGAAACTCAAATTACCCTCCAACGATTTCATATTTTTTAAAATCTGAAATACTTGTAGCGAGGCAAAAATTTAATGAGTCGTTAGAATATATAACAATGTTAGAAGAACTGTGGCCAGACTGGTTAGCCACGCAGTATTTATCTGCAGTGACATATTTTAATTTAAACCAAAAAGATGAAAGTATTTCGAGGTTTAAACAAATAATTAAAAAACACCCTAAAAACAAAAAAGCTTTAATTTATGTTGGAGCAATGAGAAATGTATTTTTTCAGCAGTATGAGAAGTCAATAAATGAAATTTTAAAATCATTAAAAATGAAGGAAAGAGTCAGCCAAAAAGTTGTAGCTATTGCAAATTATTATTTGGCTGATTCATACTTGAGGTTAAATAAGTCAGAGGTGGCAATGCCATATATTCAAAAATCTTATAAATTAGATCCTCTGAATAAAAAAATTGAAAATTTATATATAAATTATAATGGTGGGCTAGAAGACGCGGATTTGTCTGATGCCAGCTATATAGCGCAAGGGGATCAGTTTTATCACCAAGAAGATTATAATGCTGCTCAGGCCTATTATAAAGAAGCAATAAAAGTAAATCCAAAAAATATTATTGCAGCTTTAAAAGCTGCTGACAGCTTATGGAAGCTGAGGCTATCAGCAGATGCTATTAAATTACTAGAAAAATCGTTGGAGCTTAACCTTAAAAGCGTAAGAGTTGCGGTCAAATTGTCATCATATTTGTCACGACAATACCAGTTTGATAAGGCTTTTGAGGTCTTAAATAAAACACATAAAGCTGTTCGAGGTCATTATAAAATTTATGGGAGTTTTGCTGAGCTAGAGCTAACAAAAGGAAACCCTAGAAAAGCAATTAAATACGCAGATAAAGCACTCTTGAAGTACAATGAAGATATCGATGCATATGTTACAAAAGGGAAAGCATTAATTAGAGTGGGGGAGTATAAAAAGGCATATGCAGCAATGTCAAAGGCTCTAAAGATTGAGCCCGATAGTGTTGATTTAAATATACTTTTTGCCAGGTCCTATTATCGCGTGCATGGAATAGATTCTGGAATCAGATATGTCACAAAATTA
>CALJPJ010000012.1 GCA_937980625.1 uncultured Bdellovibrionales bacterium | reverse complement strand
AGGCTACGGCTCCAGCAGCTCCAGCCAAAGACACGACTAACTTTAAGTGGTATGTTATAAACACTGCTACTGGTAGTGAGAGCACGGCTAAAAACTCCATTCAAGAAAGAATAACCTCTCTAAAGATGGATAAGTACTTTGGTGAGATTTTAGTGCCAATGGAAAATACAGTTGAGCTAGTGAAGGGTAAAAAAAGAGAAAGAAGTAAGAAATTTTTTCCTGGTTATATCTTTGTGCATATGAATATGGTTGATGAGGCATGGCATTTAATAAAGAGTGCGTCAAAAGTTTCTGGGTTTGTAGGGCATAACTCTCGCCCAGCTCAGATACCTGAGCACGAAGTAGCTAGAATTACTAAACAAATGCAAACAGGCGCTGAGGCTCCTAAGGCAAAAGTGAGCTTTACTGTTGGTGAAAGTGTGACTGTAATTGATGGTCCATTCAGCAACTTTAACGGAACTGTGGAAGATATTAACGAGGAAAAAGCTAAAGTTAAAGTTTTAGTGAGTATTTTTGGGCGTCCAACACCAGTAGAGCTTGACTTTGTACAGGTAGAGAAAGCATAACAAGGAACTTAATAGTTTTTAAGTATAAATAAATTAACCTCAAGCTGGAGATTATTATCTCTGGCTTTATGTGCTAGGAGTGGGAAATATGGCAAAAAAAGTAAGTGGCCAAATTAAACTACAGATACCGGCAGGGAAAGCTAATCCAGCTCCTCCCGTTGGACCGGCGCTCGGGCAACATGGGGTAAACATCATGGATTTTTGCAAACAGTTTAATGCAAAGACTCAGAAGCTGGGTGATACCATTGCTCCTGTGATTATAACTGTTTACTCAGATCGATCGTTTAGCTTCATTATTAAAACCCCGCCGACATCTGTACTGTTGAAAAAGGCAATGAAATTGAAGAGTGGATCTAAAATGCCACAAAAAGATAAAGTCGGAACAGTGAGTCAGGCTCAAATTAAGGAAATTGCTGAAACTAAGCTTCCTGACTTGAACTGTCTAAGCATTGAGGCTGCTATTTCGCAAGTAGAAGGTACTGCGAAAAGTATGGGCCTTGAAATCGGTAAATAGAGGTAAATGATGGCTAAAGGAAAAAGATTTAAATCAAACTCTTCAAAAGTAGAGCGTGGCTCAAAGTATTCATTAGAAGAAGCAATGAAGTTAGTTACAGAAACTGCTAATGCAAAATTTGATGAGTCAATTGACGTTTCAGTTCGCTTGGGTGTTGATCCAAAACAATCAGACCAACAAGTTAGAGGTGCTATTGCATTGCCTCACGGACTGGGTAAAGATGTTCGTGTTTTAGTATTTGCAAAAGGCCCTAAGGAAAATGAGGCAAAAGAAGCTGGTGCAGATTTTGTTGGAGCTGATGACTTAGTAGAAAAAATTAAAGGTGGATGGTTAGACTTTGATAAAGTGATCGCCACTCCAGATATGATGGCTACGGTTGCAAAAGTAGCAAAGGTGCTTGGGCCTAGAGGTCTTATGCCTAACCCAAAAGTAGGAACAGTAACTATGAATGTTAAAGATGCTGTAACTGGTGAGAAAAAAGGTAAGCTTGCTTATCGGGTTGAAAAAGCAGGTATTGTCCATGCTTCAATAGGTAGGAAATCAATGGGGGCTGATAAGTTAGCAGATAACTTCAAAACCTTATTTTCTGCTTTACTGAAAGCAAAACCTGCTTCAAGTAAAGGGGTTTATATGAAGAACATAGCATTGTCTTCAACTATGGGTCCTGGCGTTGGAGTAGATGTAAGTTCTGCTCAAAATGCTGTAAAGTAAATTATTAACCAATGCGGTCAGAGACAACAGGCGTTCTATTTAGAGCTTAATTAATGGCCTGTCGAGACGGTAGAGTGAAATTAAGTTTTTAACTTCTCTCCTGATTCGCTAAAACACGAATAAATAAAAGGAGGTGAAAGAGATATGATGACAAGAGCTAAAAAAGTTCAGGAAATTCAGACTCTTTCCGAAAAATTCGGAAAATCAAAAGCCGCGTTTTTAGTCAATTTCATTGGCATGAATGTCGAAGAAGCTACTAATTTGCGTAAAAAACTCACACCATTAGGTTCTGAAATGAGAGTCGTGAGAAACACCCTGGCAAAACTAGCCTTAAAAGATCATCCTGAAATAGAAAAAGCTATTTCAAGTGAGTTCGTTGGCAATAATGCGATCGTATTTGCTTATGAGGATGTTTCTGCTCCAGCCAAAGCACTTAGTGAATTCAGCAAAGATGTTGAAGCTTTAAAGCTTAAAGCTGGTGTAATGGAAGGTAAAGCCCTAGATGAAAATGCTGTTAAGTACTTAGCAACACTACCATCTAAAGAAGAGTTACAAGCTATGTTATTAAGCACGTTCTTAGCTCCAATGTCGAAATTAGTTAGAACTTTCAATGAAGTTCCAAGTAGTTTTGTTAGGACTATAAATGCTTACAAGGACACAAAATAAAGAAGTTTTTAAATTTTAATAAATTAATAGGAGGTCAGAAATGGCT
>CALJPJ010000011.1 GCA_937980625.1 uncultured Bdellovibrionales bacterium | reverse complement strand
CAAACCCGATTGAGCATAACTAGCAATGTGGTTTAAAGCGGCATAGGGAGACTGTAATAAAAATGATATGCCAAAGCCAGAAAAGTAAGATTTTACATTATTTTGCGAAATTTTTTTTATAATAGACCTAACTAAGCGACCATTAAATAAATTTTGAAAAAACAATGATAGTTTTCTAACTGATAATAAATAAAGCAGCAATGCCCAAAAAACTATAATTATATATATTTTTACTTGTTCAAACATATGTTTAAGTATTGTAAATAGGCTCTACTTCTGAGGCAAGTAAATATCGTACCTCATAGCCTTACCCTTAACTGAGTGTGAGTACCTATCTAACTTTATAAGCTCAGCTTTTAAAGGCCTTTTAAGCACAAGTCTTTTGTGAGAAACTTGCATAAAATGAATTAAATTATTTTCTACCTCAGCACGAGAAGGTGCTTTTGATAATAATTTAAACATTTCCATATTTTTTTTAGATTTAGACTTTTTATCCTCTTTGCTAAACATATAATCTATATAAATTACATCTGCTCCATTATCTTGCTGTAAACTATCACCATATTTTAGCTCAATATTATTACAAAAGGTAAATAAACGCTCGTCTTTAATGGCTCTCGCAAGCCCGTCTAGTAACATTAAATAGGTGATCGGCGATTGCTCAATAGCCTTTACCTGCAGACCAAGACCTGCAAAAATCATAGCATCGACACCCATACCAGCTGTAGCATCTAAAACAGTTTTATAAGCTTTGTTTTTACCTAGTGCTTTTACCAACAGCTCTGATTTAATTTGCGGCGATAATAAACGTCGAATAAAACCGTTACTGGCAAAATTAACAAAAGTCGGCTTTAGTTTTTCGTTGCGCTTATCTGCTAGCTTTAAATACCCTTCCTGCGGCAAAAGATATATATTATCAACAGCACTTAAATTATCTACTTCTTTGATGATACCATTAGAAACAAACTGAACTATTTGATTATTTACATTTTGAGGTAATTGATAACTGGCTGTCTTTAAAAGATAAAACATTAATTAAAAATAAAAAATAGAGCTAAACTCAGCCCAGTTAAAAAGTGAAATGTCGCCGCTGAATTTCTTAAGCTCACAATTGAAGAACCCATACTTGATTTTAACAAGTAAGTTGACTTTAAAATAAAAGTATAGAAAATAGCTGGCAATGCTAAAAACAACAATGCATAACTAAATACTCCCTGAAATAAACTAATACATAAAAAAGTATAAATTATAGGTAAGAATAAAACTAATAATAATAAAAAGATTCTTGATTTATCAAAGCCTAAATATTCAACAATAGATTTACCAATATTACTATTGCTTAAATATAAATTTTCAAGATGGCGAAAACAAATACACAAATAAGCCATCAAACCAAACATTAAACCAAGAGCTACTAAACTGATATTAACATACTTGCTGACTCCCCAAGAAAAACCTAACACTAAAAATGGCCCCATAAACATATTAATTATAAAGGCATTTAAACCTATAAAGCGTTTAAATTTACTAAAATAACTGTATGCCCAACCAATAGAAATACCAACAGCCCCATAGACCAATAAGGCCCAATTATAAGCATAAGATATATAAACCCCACCTATTAGAGCTAAAACTAAAAATAAATAGCCAATAGCTCTAACTCTCGAAGCTTCAATCCAAGCTTTTTGAATAACTCGACTACCACCATTAGGCCGAACACTATCAATACCAAATAAATGATCGTAAAAGTCGTTTAAAGTAAAAATAGACGCATGACTAAACGTAATAGTTAAACCAATTATAAATATATTTAAAAAGTTAAATTCAAAGCCCAAACTTAATAAATAAAAAAATGTACAAACCACAGGGGTTAATGTTAAAGTCAGCCACTTAAGCCGAATAAGTTGAATCGACAACACAGAAAGAGCGGGGGCTTTTACTTGGTTTTTATCAATTAATTGAAAAGTCATTTGCTCTTTTTGAGCTTCTAAATTAAATGGCTTAACAGGAACCGCTATTAAATCTTGGTTATTAGGAACCTTACCTAACATATAACTCTTAAAATCTTTATCTGACTTTGCAATGGTTACAAACTGACTCAAGGTTTGGCTCTCCAATACATAATATGAGCCAATGGACTTAAGTTTGTTTTTAGTATACCGTTGTCACCAGCAATGCGACAGACCTCAAGTAGTAAGTGTGAATATAAATCAATTAATTTTTGGTTGTCGCTATCAAAGTTTTGTACTTTTTTATCAAAGCTCTCTTCACCTACAATACGCTTAACCTCTAGTAAGCTTTGACACTTTTTAAATTGCTCTTTTTCTTTTGATGAAAGCTCTTTCATAATTTGTGAACCAAAAGAATTTAAATAGCCTGACTTTAAATCACTTAAAACAATTTTTTGTTCGTTATTGCGGATGCCAAAATCTAAAAGGTCATCACTACGTTGAAATAATGCACCTAAAATTGAACCCATTTCTTCTAGTAGTTCATGTAAACGCTCGTCATAATTTTCATTGGCAATAAATGGAGCCCGCAAACACCATTTAAATAAAGAGCTGGTTTTTAAATTATGAACTTTACTCAGTTGCTCTAAGCTCACTCCCCAATCAAAAATTAAGGAATCTTGAATCCACTCACCTTCAAGTAGGTCAGAAATTACATTTGCAGTGTATTCAATTAATTTAATATTACCATTAGACGACAAATTAACCATTACTCGCGCTAACAGATAATCACCTGCTAAAACGGCATACTCTGGAGTGTACTTTAACCAAGCGGCCGGTTTACTTCGGCGCAGTTCTGAACGATCTATTAAATCATCATGTAATAGTGAAGCGTTATGAATAAATTCAATGGTTTGGCAAAGTAACTTTATTTTTTCACTACTTAAATTTAAGTGCGAGGACACTTTTTGCACTAATTTTGATCGAAAGCCCTTACCGCCAGTAAACAAATCATCATATAAAGCATTTAATTTTGGTAAATAGGAGGGAAAGTCCCTAGAGCTATAATATTTGATTTCCATATAATGGATATATCAATTATATAACGGATATAGTCAAGACCTAGTTATTCAAAAATAACCATGTGTTTTTAGGTACTTATAAATTTCACTTAGTTAAGTAAGGTTTCATCTAGCTATAATTTTGATCCTAGAGCTAAACACCCTCAGTTTACAAATAAAACCAAAGGTTCAAGAGGTTGATTTTTTTAATTTCGTACACATATTAGTTATATAGCTCTCAGGCTTTACAGCACATAATGGTGCTACACAAACTGGGCAGTAAATCTAAAATTGGAGGCCTTATGAGTAATGTTAAAGAAAGCGGAAGCCCTATTGGTCAGTTTTTTTCTTGTATTAAAAATGTTTGGTTTGACCCTAGGATTCCTACTCGTGACCGCTGGGTTGTGGCTGCTAGTTTATTTTTAATTGTCTCACCTGTTGATTTTATTCCAGATGTCATTCCAATTATTGGGGTGGTTGACGATTTGATATTAATTTCATTTGTACTGGATTATTTTTTTAATCGACTAGAAGACAATATTATTCTAGATCACTTCCCGTTTAATAAATCTAAGTTTTATTTTTTTAAAAACTTTATTGGTAAAATTTGTCAAATTAGTCCGCAACATATGTTACATTTTTTATGGAAGTACAAAAAACCTAAACATACTAATGATGGACAAATAAAAGATGCAAACTAAAATTACATTTGATTTAGCCGATCCAGCAGGTATTTTATATTTTGCTAATGTATTTCACCTAGCACATAAAAATATTGAA
>CALJPJ010000010.1 GCA_937980625.1 uncultured Bdellovibrionales bacterium | reverse complement strand
ATCGTGCCTATTCCACCTGGTAATACTAGAAAACCATCAGCCTTATTAATTAGTATTTTCTTGCGTTCTAATAAGTCATCACAAACAACTAAATCTGAAAGCTCCGGAAAAACAGAGGTTTCAGCAAGTAACTTTTTATTTATAACCCCATCCAAAGCACCACCAAATTGTTTTGCACCTCTGGCTAAGGCCCCCATTATACCGATATTTGAGGCTCCAAATATAACTTTATGATTATTTTTAGCTAAATAATGGCCTACTTGTTCAGCTTCAGAGTAAAACACAGGCGATAACTTATCACTAGAACTTGCAAAAACTGTTATATTCATGCGTAAATTACTTTTTAGGACCGATCATATCTTTTGGCCGAACAACCTTATCAAACTTCTCCTCATCAATTAAACCTAGCTCACTTCCAGCTTGTTTAAGTGTAATACCCTTTTCAAATGCAGTTTTAGCTATCTTTGCTGCGTTATCATAACCAATATGAGGGTTTAAAGCCGTCACTAACATTAATGAGTTTTCAAGGTGGAGTTTAATATTAGGCCTATTGGGTGTAATACCATCTACACAGTTTTCTCTAAAACTATCGCAGGAATCACTCAACAAACGAATTGAGTTCAAACAGTTAAAAACCATCATTGGTTTATAAACATTTAACTCAAAATTCCCTTGGCTACCTCCAACTGAAACGGCCATATCATTGCCAATAACTTGTGCACAGACCATTGTTATGGCTTCACACTGAGTGGGATTAACTTTCCCAGGCATAATCGAACTCCCTGGCTCATTAGATGGCAGATTAATTTCGCCAATGCCACACCTCGGCCCACTACCTAGCCATCTAATATCATTTGCTATCTTCATTAAGCTACAGGCAATAACTTTGAGAGCTCCACTCACCTCAACTAAGGCATCATGAGCCGATGAAGACTCAAATTTATTTGGAGCAGAAACAAATGGTAGCCCCGTTTCTATAGCTATTTGCTTAGAAACATTTACTGCAAAATCAGGATGTGTATTTAAGCCTGTGCCCACAGCAGTGCCTCCAATTGATAACTGGTATATGTGTGGCAATGTATTTTTAACTCGCTGTATTCCCTTATTTAACTGCTCAACATAACCTGAAAACTCCTGACCTAGCGTTAAAGGAGTGGCATCCATTAAGTGAGTTCTACCAATTTTAACTATCTCACTAAACTCTTTCACTTTTAAGTCAAAAGATTTTGATAGAGCTTCTAAGGACGGAATCATGCGCTTATTTAATTGCTCTGCAACAGAGATATGCATTGCCGTAGGAAATGTATCATTTGAGCTTTGTGCTTTATTTATATCATCATTGGGGTGAATTGATTTGTCTCCAATGGTGCCACCATGAATCTCAATAGCTCGGTTGGCAATGACTTCGTTACTATTCATATTTGTTTGAGTGCCACTACCGGTTTGCCAAACTACTAATGGAAAGTGCTCATCTAAATGCCCCTCAATAACTTCATCACAAGCTTTTTTTATGGCGGAACACTTAGTTTCATCTAATAAATTTAAATCTTTATTTACACTGGCAGCAGCTTTTTTTAATACACCCAGCGCTCTAATCATTTCCCTTGGAAACTTATCACCACCAATCTTAAAATTTTTTAATGATCTTTGTGTCTGCGCCCCCCAATAAGCTTTTTTAGGAACCTGCATTTCACCCATACTGTCTTTTTCTATTCTGTAATCCAATTTACTATCCCCTGTTTAATAAACTATTTTTACGAATTAAACCTAGCTTAAGCAAGAAGTTTTACATGACCACAAAATATTATGTTACATCCGCCATGTAGAATGAGACTCAGGTAAATTTTTGTTTATAATCAAAGCTTAAAACTTTTACTTCCTGATAAACTGTTTAAGAATTATAGAGGTGGAGCCTGAGTTAACGAGAGATTCTCAGATGTCTTTCATACGACTTCTTTATATGGTTATTTATCTTTTTTTCGGGCAAGGAAGATAGTTTGGTTAAGGCTTCTCCACGACAACCCGTATCTTTACACCTTTTATAAGCGTTACAGAAATTTTTTTCATCAAATATAAAGTCATCCTCACCACCTTTGAGGATTGCAATTACTTTATTAGTTGTCATATCAAAAATAGGAGAGCCGGAGTTTCCACGCATACTATCAATTGAGGCATTAAAATAATTATAATTTCCTTCGTACATATTACTTTTAATAAAACCATCAGAGTACTTTTTAGGAGTCATATTTGGATGCCCAATAGTATAGACTTTTGTGCCCACACGATTCTTATTTGAAAAATCTAAAAACAGTGGCTGTATATTCTTTACTGGGCGATCAAGTCTTATTAATGCAAAATCGATTGGGAAGTAGCCAAACTCAATAATATCTGTACAGAAATATATATCTTCATTCTGAAAAGAATTTAAAGTTTGTTTTTCAGAATTCCAATTATAATTAAACATAAAACTATAATTAGAAATACATTCCTTCTTGGTACTCAGTGTATGACCAACACTCATTACTAAGTCCGGCGCAATAAGAAATGCACTTCCCATTGGTCTAATAATTTGCTTCACAAAATTTTCATAAGGGCATATGGACCGATGAAGAAGGTTTCTTCTCCCAATATACTTACCTAATTTTATTTCTTTCTTACTTGTGTAGTACTTAATAATTCCGGCAATAGCGCCAGACCTTTCAGAAACGGCCTTATTCGTAATTTGATCAATATCAATAAAGCTGTCATCCCCATATATTACTGCATGACTAATGCTAGTGTAACACACCATGACTAAAAGGGTGAGCAAGGAGATTAATCTCATATACAAAGCTCAAGTAATATTTGCTCCAACAATCCTACAGGAACAAAAAAAAATTTAAATAAAAATGACATATAAAACCTCAGACTTTCTAATTTGTTAATTTTTTACAAGCTTTTTGCATTGGACTCTTTGAGCGAATAAGATAGTCTAATGACTTAAAGTTTTTTTTATTTTCATTGAGATTTCTTAATAACTCTATTAAATGATAACCGAAGTGATCTTCTTTCGCCTTTTTTACTCCAAGAACTTTTAAGCCCCCTCTAATGTCAATAAACTCATCAAATAGACGATTTCTGTCACTGATATCTCCATCCAAGTCTGCAGTCCAATCCGCTTTTAAGCTACTTAAAAAAATACTTGATTTGAAGATTCTATGAACTAACATAATAGAATAAATCAGCAAATTTTATGCCAAAAAATTAAAATCTCAATCAAAACCAAGCCCCAAATGGCTGAGTTAGTTAATAACCTCGATATACATTCTATTAACAGATTCAATACTCAAAAAATTGGAACTCAAATTTAAAAAAAAAGCATTTAGCCTAAACTAAATGCTTTTTTATATAAATATTTTTTAAAACTAATTTACTTTTTCAATTTCTTAGATTTCAAACTATTAGGAACTCTGTCTACATTTTTGGTCATAAATTTTTCAAAAAACACAGTAGGCCCACCCTCGTTTATAGACTTTTGGTAATGAGCTAAAAAACTTTTTAGCTTTGCTATTTCTACTTTAGCATCATCTCTATCTACAGAAGGAAGGTCTTTTTTATTAACAACCTCACTAGTTATTTTATTTATTAAACTATTAACTCTTAGTCTATTATTAATAAAATTACTAACTACACTCAAGCGCTCTAAATCATTTAAATTAATATGTATAGCTTTTTCCAAAACCTTAGCATAATCACTTAAATGTTTGTTTGTTTGGCCCAAGCCTTCGGCAGTGCTAGATAAACGATTTTTCTGCACCTCTAGTTGATTTATTTCATCGGCACTAGCGTTATTTTTTTTAGCCGCAATCAAAGCGTTGTTTGCAGAGTATAATTGCTTACCAATAACTGCTAACTTATCTGGAATATCACTTTTACTATTGTTAGCAATAACTAAAAGCTTTTTATTTTCCTCATACATTGCAACTAATTTAATAGTCTCTTTGTCTATTAATTCTTTAGCGTTTTCATCGTTTAGCGATAACTTTGGTAGGCTTTTTAAGCCATATACCTTTGGTGTATTTGTTCGCTTTATATAGTTTGGCTCTTTAAACTCTGGAATCATAACATTTATTGATTTATTTTTTTGCATTAAATCTCTAGTTCCTCTTCGCACCCTACTCACTGTTCTTGAAAAATCTTTTGAATCAGTTTCAAGCTTTTCGTTTCTTGTTTTTTCTATATAAGCTAATTTATTTTCAATCTCACTTATTTTTTTAGCTCGATCTTTATTTTCTTTTCCACTATCTGCAAATTCTTTTACG
>CALJPJ010000009.1 GCA_937980625.1 uncultured Bdellovibrionales bacterium | reverse complement strand
CTAAATAACTCCATTAAGAAGCGTTCTCTATTTCTTGGATAAAGAAAATCTATTAGAGGGTCATAAGAGCGGAGCAAAAGCTTTAATCTAATCTTTTTATAAAACGACAAGTTCTTAATGGAGACCTCTAATGGTTGGCCTAGCCAAAGCTTATTAAACTCACTCAAACCCACTTGAGCTAATATCCAATTGAATTCACTTTTATGAATTTCTAATTCATCTGTTGTTTTTTTACATGACGGGCCTGCAAACAATATAGTTGATGAAAAAAAAACGAATGTAAAAATTACAATGCTGTACAATTTATTTACCATTAAAAAACTCCATTTAAGACTCACTGCAATTTACAATTTTTAGGTTTCAAACATAATATTGCAATTTAAAGACCATAGTTGTGGCTTGAAATAATAAAAAAATTAATAACTTAGATATGTTTAAAGAGTCTAAATTCTTTTTTTCTTCATCAGAAGTGACAAATATCGGCAACTTCATATGCTATCAAAAAATAGAGAAATCAGCCGTTTAAAAGCGGAACGCAGGTTGCAATACCTTATAACTCAAACTGAAAATTAGGAGAACGTTAATGAATACTATTATAAAAATATGCCTTATCTTTTCTTTGTTTATAAGCTTTCAAGCTTTTGCCGACACTACACCTGTTAAAATAGATAAAGATGCTTTAATGCTAATTGCAGCAAGCGTCAGTGATGACCTTGAGCAAGAAATATCTAGAAAAAAGAATGAAGTTAAAGCTCTAAAGTATGATTTAGAAGTCATACGAGATAAAGGTGCTCAAAAGTGGTTTAGGAAGGCTACAAAATTATGTGGAGCAGTTGTTGTTATATCTGCAGTTACGGCAGTGGCATCTGGATCAAAAAAGTTTGGTCATTTATTTGGAAACTCACAAGATGAACGACTTGGTGGAGCGGTAGTTGGTTTTATAGGTGTTGCGGGAGGTACAGTTTGTGCTGGTTTGACAGGCCTATTATATGAGTTAACTAATGGTGATGTAGAGTTACAACGTGATTTAGTTTCTCTTGCTGAATTAGAACTTGAGAAACTTAAAAGAACTAATAACAAGGTCGACTAGAAATTTTATAAAAAAAGAGTTGTTCATGAACAACTCTTTTTTTTTAGATTTGTTCAACTCAACTGAAATTCAATTTTTTAAACTAAACCGAACAGCTTCCTTTATGAGTAGATAATATTAATTTATAAGAAGTTTGAAGAGTTTTTCACTTTCACGATATGCTGAATGACCAACATCACCAATTTCAATTGTGTTGACATTAGGGTTTTCCATAAGCTCGGTAAATGCCTCTGGCTGCGATAAGGAATCTTGGCTGCCAAAAATTAAATTTAGTGTAATTCCAGACTTGTTAAGTTCATTAGAAAGTAGCCTTTGATCAATGAGATTAAGATTCCAAGAAATAGTTTTAAAACTGTTTTCAAGCTTAGACATTAAAGCAGGAGGTGTTCCATTAGTAATTAGGCGACATTCATCAATTAATAGCTGATCAATGTTAATGTTATCATCTTTTTGCATACGCGCATAGGCAAGTTCACAGTCTTTGATAGAGTTAGCTGTACTTTGAAATTCTAATGCCCATATGCCCACAACTAAATGAGATCTTTGCTCTGAAAACCACTTAAGACTATTTTTTGCACGCTCTTCAAATTCTACATGATTAATACCTTTTTCATTATTAGGATCACTTTTTAGAAATAATTCAATAGTTTCTTTTACAAATTCTCCTCGACTGTTAAGTTCTTTGTTAGGTTTCAAATAGCCATTTCCTAAAGAAACTAATATGCTATCTAATAAAGCTTTTCCACATATTTTCCTATGTATTGCCATTACACAGTAAGAGTCACCAAGAGTTGAACTTATTTTTTTTATGGCATCCATAACTTTAATAGAAGGAAATTTGTCCATAAATTTTATAAGCATTTTTTGTTGTCTTAAAATTCTGTAATAATAAAAATCAGTCATTGACTTATAAAGAGAGGGGCCAAAAATATTTACTTTTGATATATGCTGAGGGTATTTAGTAATATAACGAGCCACTGAAAGAGTTCCGTAGCTAAAGCCATAAATGTTCCATTTTTTGTTTTTAAATATTTGTTTACGTAATTCTTCTATATCATTTGAAATGGCATCAGAGGTGTAATGTTTGATTTTTTCAAAATTATAAACTTTTTTGTTAGGTTCTAAAGGTGAAGAACAACCAACTCCTCTATGGTCAATCATGACTAAAACATAATCTTTAGCATTTTTAGTTTTGTAAAAGAGTTCATTCATTTTTTTAGCCCGACCCTGATAAGACAGGTTAGGACCACCATTCATAAATAAAACTGGATTTTTCAAATGTAAATTTACACCAGCTTTATAGTAATAAAAAAATTGTAATTTTACACTCTCCTTGGGCTTTAGCCAGTTTTCTGGCACTTGAATAAAGCCACCTTTAAGATTATTTTTACTCATTTCATTGTCGATAAAGTTTAGGCAACC
>CALJPJ010000008.1 GCA_937980625.1 uncultured Bdellovibrionales bacterium | reverse complement strand
ATACCCAGGCATTAACTTTATATGACTGCACTTCAATTAATGAAAGCAGTCAGAAAACCTTATCTCTTAAAGAGACTATCTCTCGTGTCCCATCTGAAGATGTTACTGTTTATGTTAAAAATGGAGATAACATCATTTATGGGAATAAAATGATTCCTTCACTGACTGAAACAACGGGTTCAGTAACTATATCTTCATTTGAAGGAATTTCAAATGATGCAAAATTAAAGTTTTTTAACTTTAATCCTAATTACAAACAAATTGTTAAACCTAAACTACAAAAGCTTGATGACTTGACCCTCAATGATATTTACTGCGGAAGAGGACCATGCACTAAGCCTAAATATCCATTCCCTAAACATCCCATACAAAAAACCACAACTCTAGCTATCTTTGATTACAATGGCCAGACATCTACATTTAAGTGCAATGATTATTAGAATTATATTTTTCAGTATTGCACTTACCATCTTTAGCCTCTTTGTTGTCAATAACAATAAAGAGGCTATCTTTTTTGAATCACTAGAATCAAAAACAATTGATGGAAATTTAGTTTATAACAAAATAAAATTATTTGAAAAAAAAGACCATGATATTTGGATGATGAATCAAAGTCATATCGGCCCTAAGCCTAAAACTCATCAAATGGATCGACTAGCCATAGTTATTGATAAAACAAAAAAACCAATGGTTGCCAGCTACTATCAACTTAACCCTGGGCCTTTGAAATGGACAGAAGACATTAAAGTAAAACCTTATAAGGTGTCTTGTTTTGTTTGTCACGCCAATGGCTTACGGGTAATAAGAGCCAATAGTCAATCCAACGAAAAACCACTTAATCTATTTTTACAGGCCAAGCTAAAAATGTGGAATTTTAAAATTAAATCTTATGGCCGAGTGATAGCCAGTAAACAAGACCTTAACTCATACAAAACACACTTCCCACCTTTTAGATGGCCACAACGACATCTTAATAAAAAACTAAATATTAAAACATGTAACTACTGTCACAAAAATAATGGATTATTTGCAAGGGGTGAGCTTACAGCACAAAACTCTCCAACGATAAAATATTTATATGAAAATGGATTTATGCCTCCATTTGGTATTAAACTCAGCTCAAATGAAAAAAAACAGATAGAACAATTTCTCAAAAGTAACTTATAAGCCCATAATTTATGTATTTGAAAAAAGTATTGTTTTTATAATTAATTTCTTTTTAATGACCCAAGAGTAGAGTTAAATTTCCATTAACGTCTATCCCTGCCTTAATACCTGTCGATACAAATTCAATGCTCTTGGCAAAAACTTTATATTGATTAGCCATCTGTAAGCTTGTCCTATCGCCATCACTATCTTTCACCTCATCCATCAATCTTTTAACATCAATAATTTTAAATTCACTTTTTACTTTTTTATATTGATAAACATCATATGTCATGGATGATAAAAAACCTAGTACAGCTCCAATAATACCACCTCGTTGAGATCTTCCTTCACGTTCTATTCTATTGTTAGCCTTAACTGAGGCCCCAGCAACTAATCCCAGCACACCAGCAACAAGAGTCTTCAGAAATACTGCATTAACCCCATCAACACTATGACCAATATTATCTGTAACACTTCCCATAAACGTATTGAACATTTTATATGGAAAAACATAGGCCTCAGCAATAGCCTGGCAATCTTCTGCTAGGCCTTCACTATTTTTTTTATTACAAAATGTATAGAAAAAAAACTCTACTCCATCAATTGTGCTTTTATTTAATACTATCGCATTTTCAAGGTCACCAAACTTTAGCATTACTATAGGGGTAAAATTTTTGTTTTCTAACAAATGAGTGGCTAAGTAACTTGAGTGTTGTCTTGCATCAGCAGCAACACCACGACTTAATTTATCATTACTTGCACAGCTACTCAAAATTAATGTAAAACATATGATATATAGTCTGAACTTAGGTAGCATTTTCACCTTCCATTATTAAAATATAAGCCATAAGAGCTTTTTGAAATTTTAACATTCGTAAATAAAAAAGTTTATATATAAAAATTATGTTGCTTGAAACCATCAAAAACTGGACAGGACTTTAGTTATATAGTTTCGGTGCCTAGTTGTTTTAAGGTCTCAAACTACTGGTGCAGCTAATTAATATCTGGAATTATGCTAGTTAAGCTTGATTTATTATTTTCAAAGTAAATGAGGTCAATTAATAGAACCGCCGACAACAATAAAGTTTTTTCATTAGAAGACAAACTTTTACTGATAAACTCTAATTGAAAACTGTCTTTATCAGTAAAAATCTCATTAAAAATTTTACCAAATTTTTTATTAATTTTTGCCACGGGCTTTAAGTTTTTCAGCACAGGATAAGTCCAAATTTGAAATAAACTAGGTCGTATTTGCATGAGACACTTACCTTGCTTGTTACAAATATCAAACTTCCTACGAAGATAAGAAAACTTACGCACTACATAACCTAACTCTTCTCCGTTTATAGTTTTTACCTCAAAGCGCCTAAAAAAAAACCTAAAAGGATGGGATAAGTGTAATATTTTTTTACGAGAGGTATCAAAAACATAAACATCAAAACTGCGCCAATGTTTTAAAACTTGCCTCATTACACTTCCTAAAAAGTTTTTTTGCTGCTCAGCTGCGTAGCCCATTTGCTGTTTATTTGAGTCATAAATGGCGTATTTATTTCTTGTTTCAAAGCCCATAAACTCCATGGGCTCAAAAATTTGTTTAATATAAATTTGTTTTTGCGACTCTAGATCCATAATTTTAGTTTGAGTTTCTATAAATTTGTATAAAGCTTTCAACCTGTAAACTAGCACCACCAATTAAAAAACCGTCTACATTTTCAACTTTTGCTAGTTCAGCTGCGTTAGTAGGCTTAACACTCCCTCCATATAATAAAGGAGTCTTAGCAGCAAAGCTCTCATCAAACTTTTTAATTAAAATATCTCTTAAAAAATTATGAACGTCGTTCACCTGTTCAGGACCTGCCACCTTTCCTGTGCCAATAGCCCAAACTGGTTCATAGGCCACAGTTATGCTCTCTGTGGAAGATACCTTTTCTAAAGAGGCTAATAATTGGCTCTTTAAAATATTTTTAGTTTCACCAGCTTCACGCTGCTTTAAAGTTTCACCAATACAAATCATTGGTTTTAAACCTTGATCTAAAGTTAGTCTAACTTTAGTTGCCACCTCATCATCCGTTTCAGCAAAAAGAGATCGACGCTCGCTATGTCCAATTAAAACAAAATCACAGTTTAGCTCCTTAACATGATCAACAGAAGTTTCCCCTGTAAAAGCTCCAGAGTTTACAGTTGAAATATTTTGACAACCATAATTAATTTTTGAGCCGTTTAAAATTTCACTCGCTTTGGCTAAAGAAAGCGCCGGAGGAAAAACAATAAATTTTGATTGATCTAATTGATCAGCTGCAATTAATAATTTTTTTAAAAAACTTTCAGTTTCTTTTGGTGACTTATTTAATTTCCAGTTTCCGGCACAAATCATTTTTAATCCTCTAGCTGTTCAGAGCTTTGTCTGGGTTTTAAAGCTTCAAACCCTGGAAGTCGAATACCTTGCAAATACTCTAAGCTGGCTCCTCCACCAGTCGAAATATGTGACATTTTATCAGCAAAGCCAGAGGCTTTAGCTGCTGAAGCAGAGTCTCCTCCACCGACAATGTTAAAACCTGAATTACTTGCTAAAGCTTCAGCAATAGCAAAGCTACCTTTTTCACAATTATTTTTTTCAAAAACACCCATTGGACCATTCCAAAAACACATTTTAGAACCTTTGAGCGCATTTTTATAAAGCTCAATAGTTTTTGGTCCAATATCTAAAGCCATCATTTCATTTGGGATACGCCCAACAACTTCTACGTTATCAGTATTTTCAAATGTTTTACTCACCACATGATCCACTGGTAAATAAATATTTTTTTCTCTCACCTTAAGGCGATCAACTAATTTTCGAGCAAAGTTTAACTTGTCTTTTTCAACTAATGACCTACCGACTGGTTGGTTATCCGCAGCTAAAAATGTATAAGCCATGGCGCCACCTATTATGAAGCTATCAACCTGATCAATTAGTTTTTCAATAACACCAATTTTGTCACTTATTTTAGCTCCGCCTAAAATAGCAACAAATGGTTTACCTGGTTGAGTGAGCATTTTATCTAAAGTATCTGTTTCTTTTTTTATCAGAAAGCCATAAGCCTTATTTTTTGGTAAAAATGCTTTTGCCAAGCCAACAATACTTGAGTGCGCTCTATGGCTAGCGCCAAAAGCGTCATTCACATAAATATCAATATACTCTGATATAGCACTTACAAGTTTATCTCCATTTCTAGTTTCATCTGAATGAAACCTTAGGTTTTCTAACATCAGCACTTGGTTATTTTTCAAAGATTGAACCAATGCCTTTGGCGCTTCACTATCAGGCTCTTCAATGAGAATCACCTCAATACCAAGCTCATCCCCTAAACGCTTAGCCACAGGTTCTAAACTTAAAGCTTGTCGGTGCTCTTTTGTTTTTGGTCGCCCCATATGTGAACCAATAACAAGCTTTGCCCCATTATCTAAACAATACCTAATAGAAGGTAAAGCAGCCTTTAAACGAGTGTCATCTGTAATTTCACCACATGACATGGGCAAGTTTAAATCAAGCCTTAAAAAAACTCTTTTATCTTTTAACTCAAGCTCTTCAATAAATTTAGCTTTTTGCAGCTGACTAGACATAATTTATAAACCTTTATTTTGCATATACTTAGCTAAATCAATCATACGACTGGAGAACCCCATTTCATTATCATACCAAGAAAAAACTTTTAATAAATTTGGCCCCATAACCATTGTACTCGGCAGATCAATAATAGAACTAAATTGATCACCAACAAAATCTGTACTGACTAGTGGGTCTTCCTCACACCTAAGTACTCCTTTAAAGTTAGTGTCGGCAGCTTTTTTTAAAGCATTGTTTATTTTTTCTATATCAACGTTTTCTTTCACTTGTGCCACTAAATCAACTAGACTGACATTAGGAGTTGGCACTCGAACTGCTAAACCATTTATTTTACCATGTAACTCAGGTAAAACCTGACCTACAGCAATAGCTGCCCCAGTTGTTGTTGGTATCATAGAAACAGCAGCAGCACGAGCGCGGCGCATATCTTTATGTGAACTATCTAGAATTCTTTGGTCATTCGTATACGAATGTACAGTCGTCATAAATGCATTTTCAATTCCAAAATTATCATTGATAACCTTAGCTAAGGGCGCCAAACAGTTTGTCGTACAAGAGGCGTTACTTAAAATATCGTGTTCGTCTGGTTGATATTGCTCGTGATTGATTCCGTAAACAATTGTTAGGTCTGCTCCTGGAGCCGGTGCAGAAACTAATATTTTTTTAGCTCCTGCACTTTTATGTTTTAATAAATCTTCTTTTTGTTTAAAAACTCCGGTGCACTCTAAAACAACATCAACACCCCACTCTTTCCAAGGTATATTTGCTGGGTCTCTTTCGCTTGACATTTTAATTGTTTTGCCAGCAACAGTTATAGACTTTTCATTGGCAACAACTTCATTTTTATATTTGCCATGAGTACTATCATACTTCAATAAGTGTGCTGCATTTTTAGGAGCTGATAAATTATTTATACCAACAATATCTAACTCTTCAAACCCAGCACGAAATAAAATCCGACCAATTCGCCCAAAACCATTAATACCAACTTTTAACTTTGCCATATCAGTTCCTTATTATTTTTTAGTTCCAAATTAACTTTGGAAACATTTTTAAAGCATTTTCTTTAGTAATTTTTGCCAACTCATCCATTGTTACCCCCTTGAGCTCTGCCACTTTTTCAGCTGTGTGCACAACAAATGCGGATGTGTTCTTCTTGCCACGAAAGGGGACTGGAGTCAAAAAAGGCGAATCTGTTTCTACATGTATTCTATCTAATGGCAAAGACTTAACTACATCTCGCAACGCGTTTGCATTTTTAAAGGTAACTACACCACTAATTGATATATTTAAACCTAACTTCAAAGCCTCATCGGCTAACCATTGGGTCCCAGTAAAACAATGTATCAAACCAGTAACCTCACCATCAAACTCTTGTAAAATAGATATGGTATCTTCCTCAGCATCACGAGTATGGATTTCAACTGGTAAGCCTAACTGCTTAGCAATTTTAAGTTGGTCACGAAAAACCATGCGTTGCTCATCTTGCCCTGAATTATTATAATAATAATCTAAACCAATTTCACCAATGGCTACCACTTCTTTTTTGACTGCATTAGCAAGTAAATACTCTCTAACTGACTGAGTATAGTCCTTAGCATCATGAGGATGAACTCCTAAAGTGCAAAACACGTCAGGATAATATTTTTGTGCTAAGTCTAAAACTATAGGGTGATCATCTGGACCTGTGCCAATAGTGATTAACTTTTCAACTCCATTATCTTTAGCCTTTTGGATACTAACAGCAGGCTCATCTTCAAGCATATTAAGATGTGTGTGTATGTCGATCCATGCCGGCATGGGAAGCCCCCTGTTCAAAAAGTGAAATTAACTTTAAATAAAAACTTTCAAATATTAATAATATATCAAAGTTAGCCTTTAACTGTTGCTCCATTTTAGTAGCCTCTTTAAACAAGTCCATTAAAATCGTATTTGATAAAGTTTTTAAACGATCAACCGACGGAATTTGCCAATCTAAAACTTGAAACTCATATCCTAATTTTAACTTATAGGTAGAGTACAGTAAGCCCTGTAAAGCCTGAATAAGAACTAAGCTTTGATTTTTGTTTTTAGTGTATGGTAAAATTTGATTGATCCAATGGTTATAATTTGCCTCCTTAAGTTCGGCAATTCCACTGGCTAATTTCATATAGATATCCTGAAAGCTAGCCTCTTGTAGTTTATCTATTGTATCAATATTTAAACCACTTAATCTAATTAACCAATCCTCAACTTTCGTAACTTGCTTAATTTCATCAATACTCAGTTGACCAAAGCGAAAAATTTGCCCTCGCGAGCGAATGGTGGGTAAAAGTCTGTAAAGTGATGAAGTCACTAGCAAAATAAAACAGTTTTGTGGAGGCTCCTCTAAAGTTTTAAGCAATGCATTTGCAGATTGGCTATTTAGTAACTCGGCCTCATCAATAATAACTACTCTAAACTCATTTGGGTTATTTTTTTTAGAAAAGAATTGGGTCACACGCCTGGCTTCATCCACTTTAATTAGTCCAGAACTACTCTCAACTATTAACAAGCCTTCGTGTTGTTTATTTGCAGAACGAATACAGTCACCACACTGGCCACAAGCTTGCTTATTAATGCGCTGGGAGCACATAATCACTTGGCTTAAACCTAAGGCCACTTTAAATTTACCTATTGATTTATTCCCAGATAAAATAATTGTGTTTGGAAGTTTATTGTTTCCAATTAAATCTACCAATCTATTTTTGGTTTTTGAATGTCCAATAACTGAGCTTAAAATATTTTTCACTCTAAAAAGCCTTTAAATTTTAAATGACTTATTAGTTTATCGGTTAAGTTTTGCTCTGATTCACAGGCGTTTAAAACCAACCATTGAGGATTGTTTTCTGCTTGCTCTAAATATGACTTACGCACAGCTCTATGAAATTGCGCTGATTCTTTTTCTATTCGGTCTTTTTCATCACGATTTGTATTTGTCATTCTTTTTTGTGACTCTTCATAGCTAATGTCTAACAAAATAGTTAAATTCGGCTTTAAATCACCAGTGGCAAAATTATTTAGCCAAACAATATCTTTTTCAGCTATATTTCGCCCTCCAGCCTGAAAGGCGATACTACTAGCAGTAAAACGATCACTGATCACCCATTTACCTTCGGATAATAGTGGTTTAATTTTTTGCTCAACATGCTGAGCTCTAATGGCTTCATACAATAGCAGCTCTGTTTTTGCACAAGGTGGAGGTTTTTGATCTTTTAAAATAATTTTGCGTAGCTCTTCGCCCAACTCTGTGCCACCAGGCTCTCTGGTCGAAATATAGTCTATTGACGCCTTTTCTAAGTGCAACTTCAAGTTTTTAATGAGCGTTGATTTTCCAGAGCCATCAAGACCCTCAAAAGCTAAAAATGCCATAAGTTTTCTATACTTCGACTAGATATAATTGGCTATTGAATTCTACTTCAGAGCTTATATATAAAAAGACTATTGACTTGGCGCGCAATATATAGCAGTTTTACATTTACTCTGAGGCCACCTCAGGCTTATATTCCATGTTCAATTTCAGGAGAAGACATGATTACTTATATAGCTATTGCACATGTGATTATTGCAATAATTTTAATAACACTAATATTACTACAAGATGCTAAAGGTGGCGCCATGGGAATCCTGGGCGGCGGTGGAAGCTCAAATACAATCTTTGGCTCAACTGGAGCTGCAAATTTTTTAGTTAAGGCAACAAGAACTATCGCTATTTTATTTGCTGTTACCTGTTTTGTTTTAGCTTACAAAACTTCGCAACGAAACGACAGTGTCTTTGATAAAGCACCAGTAACAAAATCTCAACCTGCTGCACCTGGTGCAAAAACTGTTGGAGCTGGCGCTGCAGCTGCTGGAAACACTGTTAGCGACAAAGCAAAAGACATGGCAAACGATGCCAAAACCGCTGCAGGTGATTTAGCTAATAAAGCTAAAGATACAGCTGCTAATGCAAAAGCTGCAGCCAGTGATTTAGCTGCCGATGCTAAAAAAGCTGCCGGTAGTGTTACCGAAAAAGCTAAAGATGCTACTGGATCAGCTATTGATAAAGCCAAGCAAACCACTGAAAAAGCCGCAGAAGATGCTAAAAAAGCTGTGACCCAGTAACACTTTTACTTTTCAATCATTAGCTGTCATAATTTTAGTGACTCAATTTTTTGAGTCACTTTTTTTTAACCTTTTTATTGGCAGTCATTTATGAACTTAAAAAAAAGCACTTATCTAATTATTTGTTTTTGTTTTACCCTCTTACTCATTTATTTTCTTAACCAAGACTCCCCAGCATCTAATAATGAAAAAATTGATAGTGAATACATAGCACAAATATCTAGCTCTGTTGGTTCAATTCAGTTTAAAAAAAATTATGATGCACCTTTTAGCACAACCCCAAATTACCCCGAAAATTTATTTAACAATAGCTCTGTTACCACATTAAATGGTGCTAAAACCCAAATTGGTTTTGAAAATGGTTGGATTATTGACTTACTTGATAACAGCCAAGCAAAATTTCAAGTTTGGAATATTGATGACCAAAAAAAATACTTACTGCATATTATATACGGTAACTATGAATTAATCTCTAAGGGCGACGAACAAGGTCTTATTATTTTACATAAAAATACATTTTATTCACCTGGTGCCAAATTTATTAATAAAAAATCTATTGCCATGAGTATTTATGCAAATAAAATTAGTACGCCAGACTCAATCAATCAAATTGAAGTCAAGCCTGAAGAAACTCCGGCCAAACAAAAAGGCCTTAGCCAACATGAGATTTCAACTCGTTATATTGAAACTTCAATATTTAAAAAAAGACATTTATTTGAAAAATGTCTCGCTAACAGAATTAGAGAAAATAATATTATTAGTGGTCGCTTGTTAGTGGGCTTTAATGTCACTGAGCTAGGTGTACTAAAAGATATAAATATCATTGAAAACAAGACTCAAGACACTAAAATTGAGGCTTGTATTTCTGATGTGTTCACTCAAATTAAAATAAGAAACTATAACGGCCCAAAAACTTTTTTTGCCTTCCCTGTTGATTTTAAATAGAGCTAGACTGACATTGAGTTCCATTATTATTATAGTGATTTCCGTTTCTACCTAAATTACCTTTTCCACTATTAGATATGCATACAGGTAAACCCACATTACTAGTCACATCTCTATCAACAGTTGTCACTTCTGTACTGGACATCGACTGACATTGGGTGCCATTATTATTATAGTGATTTCCATTTCTACCTAAATTACCTTTGCCATTATTAGATGTGCATACAGGTAAACCCATATTACTAGTCACATCTCTATCAACAATTATCACTTCTGTACTGGAGCTAGACTGACATTGGGTGCCATTATTATTATAGTAATTTCCATTTCTACCCAAATTACCTTTGCCATTATTAGATGTGCATAAAGGTAAAGCAGGGGTTCCAGCTCCAACTTTAGGATTCATTTCTTCAGGATCTAAACTCGAATGATTGTTATCATTAGTCGGCACTTCACCTTTGTTTGTAACACTTTTAAAACCAAATTCACCCTTTCCATGAACATGAAAATAAAGCTCTTTAAAATTTATTGCCACAGGCCTTGGAGTTGTATCTAAACTTGTATCCGGGTTTGTGGAAGCCTCTACTCCAACATTAATATCACTTAAAACATAGCTTGCTGATGGCGCTTTTATAATTCGGTACTGACCATCTATATCTTCTAAAGCTCCTTCACGATTTAGTAACTCTTGAAATGAACCATTGATTAAAAAATCTGTAAATTTTTTAAACCGAACTATAGGTTGCTTCCCTCCGGCAGTGAGTTCTTCTGTTGACCTTTTCATTATAAAGGCAACATATTTAAACTTTTTTTGACTTGCCACTTCTACTTTATATTTAACATAAAACTCCCGACCATCTATAACTACTGTATTGCCATTATTTAATGGCTGGCCTCCAGAAGTTTCATAAAATGGTGGTGTATGATACCAAATCATCATAGCCCATTTTTTTGTTGTTGCTGGCAAACTACTCATATCTGTACCTAAAATGTCTCCACTTGAATCATTAATAGCATTTAAAGAGCCTTTTAAACTCGGATGAGATAAGTTGTGTATGTCATCCACATCGTGAAAGTAAGAGTCTATAGCGAAGAAATAGTTTCCATATCTATTATTTGCATCAACATCCTGAGAACCACCTTCAAAATTTAAATTTATATGAACATCTATATCTGTTAAATTTCTAACCCTTGCAGGCAAACCAATATTCAAATTAATTTTTTCTTGATCAACAGTTCTCACTCCACTTGTAGTAGCAATTGGTACGTTCGATGGAGAACCTGAAGTTGCATAGGGTTGACCAGACGCTGAACCTATTCCTATTCTAGGGTAAGCTTTAACATTATTACCCCCCATAACAGATTGCCAGCCATGTGCCGGCCGACCGTTATAATCACGGTGATAACCACCAACAAACCATTTCAATTGCAGTTGATCACTTGGCAAATAAGACCACTTTACAAAAGCGTCCTCCAATCCACTTGCACCCCCTGCACCCGCAAAGTCTGAGCCAAACCCCCAGGCATTTGGACCTATATATGCATTGTTAATTGTATCTTGCCTCCATCGATCACCATAAATTTCATCAGTGGAGCTTGCTGCTTCAATCGTTTGTGGATTAACTTGTCTTGTTTCAATGTACCAGTTTGTTGGTAACTGGTTTTCTGCTAAACTGGCGCAAACACTTGATGTGTAAAACAAACTAAATATAAAAACTGTTCCTAAAAAATAATTTTTCATTTTATTGACCCCAACCCTTATAAATTATTAACCAGCATTTGAACTTGCAACTCAATGGCCAGCTGAGAACCAATAGAGTTAGTTTATTTTCACTAAAAGTGATTAGTGTCTAAACATTAATCAACTAGACTAAGATATGGGTTGACCCTATATGAAATAAAACTTTAATTTATTGTAGAAATAATAATCAGGACATTAAACATATAAAGCACTGTGAACATGAACTCCAACCCTTGGTTTACAGTTCTCTTAATGAACATAAAGGTAATACTCTTGGTCAATGTCCTATACATAAGCATTATTTTAAACATTTAATAATATTTTATTATTTTAATTGACCAACTTTTACTTAAAATATAACCCAAACTAAATTGTATTTTTCATTTAACTACTATAATAATTTAGTACTCTTTAAACTAAAACCAACCGTGAGGTCACAACTTTGAAACTAATAGCTCTTACTTTAATCATATTTACTACTTTATCTAGTAACGCAGAAAAACTTATGTTTCCTAAACTACCTGGAACTGTGTGTGAGTTAAACAGTCAGTTTGAAAGTTATGAATTATATTTTTTAAATAATAAGGCTGGTTTTTTTGACACAGATGATACAACAGTGGCTGACTTTAAAGAGTTTAGAAATGGAGAGTATGTATTTGAATCCCAAGCTAAAAATGACCCTTTTGAAATTTTTGTTATATTTCCACAAAAAATTGATGAAACTACAAAGTTTGAAGCGAGACTTGTATTTCCTTACGATTTAAACAATGTTCCAGAAGAAGATGAAATTATTGGTGACAACCAAGGTTCACTTGAATTTACTTGCTCTCTTGCTGGCGACATATTTTAAATTTATTCATTAATAAAAACAGTAATACTCTTCTTTTTAATATCTTTGAGAGAGAGGAAGTGTTTACTGAGTTAATTTTCTACAAAATATTACAATGCCAATTAACTTAATTTTTACTACCTATAATCGTGTAAATAGTCTATGCGTTCTGGCACCCAAGGGTCAGAGCTTCCTTCAAAAGTTAACTCATCATTTTCCCACTTTACTTCTATTGGAGGAATAGATGGTTCATAATAATTATGTATGAGTTTTTTTTCTTGTAATTTCGGCAAAAGTTGCTCTAGTAAATTTTTACCTAATATTTTACGCCTCACTAAATCTTCTATACTTTTTTCTAATTCGTCGGTAGTAAAGCTGTAATTATTAATCATACTACGACCAACATTAATAACATGGTCCATTTCCAACCTACCTAGTTGCAATAAATCTAGAGCTGACTGAAAGCTATTATAGGTAGGCATACATCGGCGTCCAAACTTTATATAATACTCAGCATCTGTGTCCTCTTCTAGGTTGATATAATATCTCCCCACGGGGTCTTGCTCTGGAACTTGGCTTTGTATATTTAAAATCAATTTAATCTGGCTATCTTGAACATGTAGCCCTGAAAGTAGTTTGGTAAACTCTAAACGACTACGCCTACGCATACAAATATCGGAATACAATGAATAAATAATAGCATCAGCCTCACTATCATCGCCCCATAAAACTTGTTGCACATTGTCTGATAACTTTGTTCGCAACTGCATTAATGCATGAAGCTTATAGCCTATTTGCTTTTTTAAACGCCATAGTTTTTGTGGATGTAAATTTTGAATATTATCTTTACAAAAAAGTCCGGCAGGCTCAATTTTATCAATTATTAATTTTTCTCTTATTTTTTTTTCAAGCTGAGGTGGTGAAGCAGTTATAAAAAAAAGTGGAAAGGCTTCTGAAGTTTTACTATTAAATTTTTTAATTGAACTTACAAGCTCTGAAGTTCCAGGTATATTTTTTTTCTCAAAAGCTTTTTCAAATACAGTCCTAAATAGCCCTTTGATATTTTCAAATTTAGTGTCTAAATATGTTTTATCTAAGTCCCATAGATAAGAGTAATCCGATGCACTCACACCTTTATCATTATAAGAGAAAAAAACTACATCTAAATCTATATCTGATCTATTTTTCCAGTCGGCCATAATTTCCCGTCAAAATGCTAATAATAAAAATATTGCAACATTAAGTATTATGGTTAATGCTGCTACTAAAGGTTTTTTTTCTTTGACCTCATTTGAAGCCTCAGTAATTTCTGGTGAATAATACTCTGAACTAATTTTAGTCTTTAAGCTATCTTTAATTTTAAATAATTCATGTAAGCGATTATATTCCGATGGAATTCTTACCAAATCATTTTCCTTGATTAAGTTAACTGGTATATGCCTATCTAGCTTTACAGTCACAAAACCTTTTTTCACCTCAGTAACATCTCCTTCTGCCATTATAGTTATTTCTGAAGAGCTTTTAAATAAGGGCTTATAATCTTTTGGTTTTAACTTAATAATTTGAACTTTATCGCCCTTATCAACTTTAGCATTTAATCCTATTTTTGCTCGAACTAAATAGTCAGTTCCATTTTGAATGACTGCTTTGCCCTCAAACTTATCTATAAAAACATAACCTTGATACGGAATTGAAGCTATAAAATCATTCAATAACTTTATACTCGCTTTTTCTAATTGATCGACCACAGGAATAGAGGGATGCAACTTAATATTGGACTCCCAAAGCAGCTGCCCAACTTCTCCGCCATAAACATGCATATGGAGAGCTCGTTTTTTCATAAATGTGGTTACAAGTGCGTGGGCATCTAAAAGCTGACCTAAAATAATTGCGTCAGCAGGAGTTAATTCTGACCTTGCTTGAAAAACATCCTTTTTAATTAAAAAACTACGGCTAGCAACTAAAAAACGCTTATCTTCAGTTAATGCCTCTCTTACCTTCCACCAAGCGCTCTCAGCCTTTTTAGTATATTTGCTCTTAACAGCTACAGGAAAAACAGTAATCCTTCTGATGAGTTTATGCTCTACATCAGCAAAACAAATTGCTGAAAACCATGTTGCGACAAATAGTATAATTAGTTTTTTCATTGTGGCTATTTTACTCATAAACTGTACTATTCTCTATTACTATGTCATAGCATCACAAAAAAGCCAGACCAAACTCTAGTTACAGTTTAGATTCTAGGGCGTGTTCTCGCCTGATCAGACTTATATTTAGAGTCAATATGCTTGCAAGGAATTAATAATCGCTAATGATATTAAAAAGTAAGTTTTTCCTTTGGAAAATCAATCCACGCCTCCTTTTTAGGAAAACCTTTCGGGCGTGGCTCTACTTGTTTTTTATACTTTAGCACACCAGTTAAAGCACAAAGAAATGCCTCAAATGATGAGTTATCTTCAATTAACATTTTTTTATCTTCATCATAAATAAATGCAACTTCAGCTTTAATTAGGTGATTAACAATAGCCTCCCGTACTTCTTCGCCACTCACTGAATGTTTATGATAGCGAAGATATGATTTTTGAATACCAATAGCTCGCCCAATCCTCCATAAAGATAGTTTTGGGTAAACTTCTATAAATGGTTTTTTTACTTGTCTCATTAAGTAATTAGCTCTTGCCGTGAGAGGAGCCATATTGGCTCCCAATGAGTGCGGCATACTAAATTTTTCTTCTAAACTATTAGATATATAAACTTCGGCACATCTTTCAGTATATGGGGTAAATAATCTTTTTTTCTTATTATCCTTATGACTTTTCCAGTGCCATAAAATCTCAGGCTCTTCACATTTTTCAAAACCAGGGCATTTTAATTGACATGTAATACACTTTGGCAAGCTCAAAGATGCATTCACCGCAATGTACTTCAAATTTGATCGACTATCATTCAGGTAGTTACATAATTGCTCATCTGAAGAATAGTCTTTATCTGTTTTAATTTTATTTTTTAAGCTGTGAAGAAAAATTTTATTTTTACTTACAAAATACTCTATGTTGGCAACAGCAGTTTTATTTGTTTTACCTCCAGCAAGAGCCACTCCTTTAAAAAAATAACTTTTCAGAGAACTCTTTAAACCTGCTGGGTAACTGGTTTTGCTTTTAGAACTTGGTAGTTTCTTTCTTGGCATGCTTTTGTTATTCCTTCATGAGTTTGCAAAGGGGCCCATATCATTATACAGCCACCACCGCCGGCACCACATATCTTAAAGCCATGAGCTCCATTAGCAAATGAAATTTTTTTTAATTCTTCAATT
>CALJPJ010000007.1 GCA_937980625.1 uncultured Bdellovibrionales bacterium | reverse complement strand
CCTTTTGATTTAGAAATTGGCACAGGAAATGGTTTTTATTTTGCTCATCATGCCCAACAGAACCCAAATCGAGTTTTACTGGGTATAGAAATTAAGTATAAACCATTGATTCAGTCTATACGTAGAGCTTTACGTGTTGGTTGCAGTAATATGAAAATTGCTAGGTATAATGCAAATTATATATGGGAATTATTTGAAGATAATGAATTAGATAATATTTATATTCATTTTCCTGACCCTTGGCTTAAAAAAAGTAAAAATAAAAATAGATTAATTAATACTAAATTTTTAAATAATATCTATCCAAAGCAAAAGGTAAATAGTTTTATTGAATTTAAAACTGATAGTCGTGAGTACTTTGACTGGGCAGTAAATTTTTTTAAAGCCAGTGAATATGAACTAGAAGTAGTAAACTATGATTTACATAACTCGCCTTTAGCCGAGACCAACTTTAGTACACATTTTGAGAAAATTTTCTTAAAACAAAATATAAGTATAAACTATGCTAGGCTTTATAAGAGGTGAAAATTGTTAATAAATAAAGCTTGAGATACAATTAACTTGAACAAACAAAGGATATGTTTATGAAAGTAATATTTGTGTTTTTAGTTCTATTTATTTCCACACTGAGTTTTGCAATTCCACCATATGATATGTGTAAGTACGATGGGAGTTGCTCTGCACCACAAGAAAAAATATACTCAAAGTTTAAAGACTGTTCTGGCTACGACCCCAAACTCAATGCTGGAGTTGTTTACTCAGGCTCGTGCTATCACTACAGTAAGGGGTATAGTAATAACCAGGAGCACCATGGAGTTATGTATTTTAATGAAGTAAATAATGATGCAAGGTTTGGTGGAGCTTTTAGTTTTTTCTTTAAACAGAATCCTTACCAGTACATATCAAATGAGGAAGCCTCTCATATGTACTCAAAGTCTATTAATAAAAAAAAGCATACATTAAAACTTGATAGTATGAATTATGGCTATGTTATGTTTGATGCAGTATTACCTGAAAGCCATGTTCAGTATTGGTTTAAAACATGTAATGGAAATGTTTTAATGCAAGGTATGTGGGGGTATCACCATCATTTTACTTGTGAGTTAAAGCCTAACGAATAATTACCGAAATCTTTGAAATAAAAATTATTAAATTCATATTTTAGTTAGCTCGAGTGCACTTACGGCAGCATCGCGTCTTCGCACAGCATCACCTTTTAGGTGGCGCAGATGCGGATACGCGAAGCGCGACGCGATACTCGAGCTAACTAAAATATGAATTTAATAATTTTTATTTCAAAGGTTTCGGTAATTATGCGAATTTTAGTTTACTGGTGGATTTTCTTGTTACCAATATGTGCTAGTCACTTTTATGTCTGAGTTTACTTTGACTTGGCAACTTGCTCTTTGATTGTTTATCCAGTTGTGTTTGTGAATTAGGTGTTGCTCAAGGTCGTTTGGTTGCGCTATTTTTGTTAAATCATTAATTGTTAGTACACACTTTCCACAGATACCATCACCTAAACATGAGCTAGCCACAGGAATTTCGTTGTCTTGCAATACAGCCATTAAATTTTGATTATTATCACAAGATATTTTTTTGTTTAACTGTGGAATAAATATTACTGGCATGACTATTAGTGTACTGGTATTGTCAGCAAAAATCTATTATTTTAAAAAAAGTTGAGGTTGTTATTGCGCAAGTATTTAGTCATTGGTGCTAGTAAAGGTTTAGGGCGGGAAATTTCGATTAAGCTAAAAAGAAATTTATTATTAGCTTCTAGGAGTTTAGAGCTGCTTTCAAATTTAAAAAAACAATTGGATGATAGTTGTGAGTTACTAAAACTTGATTGTTCTAAGCTGGGTGAATTTGACTCTTTTACTCATAAAGTGAAAGTTTTTAATCCTACTCATGTTTATTACGTATCTGGTGGTGGTCCATATGGTAAGTTTATAGATAAATCGTATAAAGACCATCAGTGGGCATTTAATGTAAACTTTTTGTTTCCTGCTCAATTATTACACTGGTGTTTAGGTCATTTAAACTTAGAACAATTTATATACGTGGGTTCTAGTGTCGCAGAGGCCAAACCAGATGCATTTGCCTCTAGTTATGCCGCTTCAAAGCATGCCATGAAGGGGCTTTTATCATCAATTATTTCAGAGGGTTGCCCTACTGATGTCAGGCTATTTAGCCCTCCATATATGGACACAAACTTATTGCCAGCTAACGCCATTCCTCGCACCACAAATATGATTAAAGATCCAGCCCAAATAGCAGGTGACTTTATGAGTTGGGCTAATGATGCTGATGGTCTAAAGCATAAATTTATAGAAGTTGAATAACCACTCACATAGTTGTAATTTTCTACTGTTAAAGTTTCAAAAGTAAGTCAGTTATATTTTTTTGTAAGGAGGTAATAATATGGAGAATGTCATTATCATTGGTTCTGGTCCTGCGGGTTTAACGGCGGCAATATATGCTGCAAGAGCAAATTTAAATCCATTAATGATTGAAGGTGAGGAAGTGGGTGGTCAGTTAATGACAACTACTGATGTAGAAAATTATCCAGGTTTTGCTGAGGGCATTATGGGCCCCGATTTAATG
>CALJPJ010000006.1 GCA_937980625.1 uncultured Bdellovibrionales bacterium | reverse complement strand
AATAATATTTTTTAAACATTACAAAATAAACCTTGGTTAAAGTATTAATTATATGACGTTACTCAAATTCACCTACTAACGATTTCGCCAGAATGTCGTAGTAACGAGCTGTTGGATGACCATCTCCTCTAATAAACAATTCATCATGACTATAATCTTCGTATACAATTTTTGAAAATTTTAGATCATTTACATCAATAACTTTAACTTTAGAATTAGAATTAATAAAAAAATCTTTCAACCTCTTGCGCAAATTATGTTTAAACGGATAACCAATAATTAAATAAATATCTTTACTGCCAAAAGCAGATTTAGCTTCAGCATGTAAATTTAGCAATATATTTTCTAAATATTTAAAGTGTATACTATTCCAATAAAGAGGTATACCAATCTTAAAATACCTCAAAGTTGAAGACTTCGATAGAAAACTTTTAATTCGATAACTAAATAAATTTGTTTCTTTGTAAGGTAAACTTTTTTGGAAAACTCCGTTTTTATTAAAAAGTAAGGTTAATGGGTTTGTTACTTCAGTTTTAAATATTTTCTCATTTGGGTAGCCCTCTATTTTAGGGTGCAAATTGAGAATATAACTAATTAGCCTCTTGAAGTGAAATTCATAAAATAAATATACTACAACACCCTCTTTTTCTTTTATACCCATCCTTAAGTTTTTATATTTTTTAAAATTAACAAAAAGGTCATTTACAGCAGCTCCTCGCACTCCAAAATTGTACGCTTGATATTCTTTTGAATAAAAAGTGAACCTTGAAGGTAAAGTCTCATTCCCAGCAACACCTTCACCAAATACAAATGAGCCACCAAAAAATAATATATGCTTTTCTTTTTTTTGATTTAAACCTTTTCTTCTTGAATACGAATCGACGTCATAATCAATATTATAAATTTCTCGACCATTTTTTATTTTAAAAACAGCATTCATACTAGTGTTTGGAGTGTGATAGTATGGGCTAGACTGATTATTCGGATATGCATTGCTGTAGTCATAAATTGGTATCTCTTTTTTAGTTTTATTTGTAATTAAAGTAGTTTTTTTCCTAACATCATGCTTTAACAGACAATAAAAAATTACTTCAGAAATAGCGAACACGAAGAATAAACTAATTAAAAAATTAAAAAATTTTCTAAGCACCTGAACTTCCTAAGTCATTATTGGTATCTATAAACTAAATATACCCTATTAATTTGTTAAATGTAAAACTACTTAAAATCAAAAAACTACACTGTCATTCATGGGTTAAATAAGTACTAACCCCAACATCTAAATCCAGCTTTGATCTAATAGTGTCTGGAAGAACAACTTCATCACCCTTTATTATATAGGGTGACTGGGCAATTTTTATGTTTTCGGCCTCACCAAAGCCAATAAACCCAAACTTCTCAAATTTATTATTATTTTTATTGCTGCCTAAACGAAATTTTTTACCATTCTTAACTAAGGTTACATCTTCCTTATCAATACCAAGATGAGGACCGCCATCAAAAGGGTCCACTTCATTTTTATCTTTAAACCCAATTTTACTTAACAAATGAAGAGCACCAGCAGTTTGATCACTAACTCTCCCAAGAACCATTCTTGCGTTGGTATCTAAGAGTGCCAGATAAATTTCTTCTTTGGGGAATAAGCTCTCAATAAACTCTTTATTTTTATGGCTCAAAGCATCTGCTTCTTGATACGACATACCGGTATACCTACGACCAAGTGCTTCCCAAAACTCACTTCGACCATCTTCAGTTAGTGGAGGAGCCATTTCGGTATGTAATTTTGCCTTAAACCTACCTGGCTCCATGCCAATAAATAAAAAACGAGAGAGGCTCGTTAACTTACCAACTTTTTCTGGTCTCCTTCTATAACCTTTATGCACAACTAATCCACCTAGCTCTGTAGGCCCTTCCGTTGTAACCTGCAATTTTAATACTTGATGAATAAAGCCAACACCTAAAGTTTTACTAAACATTTCCTTTTTTAGTAATTTATAGCTATATGTTGGGTTTTTGTTGCTTCCATGCTGAGCTTTAATTTGAGCGCTTCCAACAACCCAGCCATTTTCAAGATCTTCAGTTACAAACATATAAGTCGCATTTTCTATGCTAGCTTCACCCAAAAAAGAAGCCTTACTTAACTCTATTTTTTCAGAAATTACTTTTTTATTTGCTGGTAAATTTAATAATGAGAATTGTCCGGCCAAGGATTCAAGGTTTGATAAATCTTTTGCCTCAACTGGTCTAACGATAAAGTTCATACTCAAACCAACCTTTTTTAAGATAAAAAACATTTTTAACTAAAGACCCTTCGGTTTCACCTCAGGATGACATAGCCAAATGGCTTCTTTCCCATGTCTATTTTATTTTTATACTTTTTTAAGATTATTGACTATACTATTTAAATAATTTTTATATTTAGAACAACTACACAGGTGACTCAAGGTGTTAATCTTCCGTTTACTAATATCCAGAGACTATTTTATACCAATAGTTGTAAATCAATAAATGCACTAGAGTATCTTCAGTTTTGATATTAGACTTTTCACATGATTATACTTGGTATTTCTGCTTTTTATCACGATAGTGCAGCCGCTCTTTTAGTTGATGGGCAGCTTATTGCTGCTTGCCAAGAGGAACGGTTCACTCGCCTAAAGCATGATAAAGTTTTTCCTAAAAATAGTATCGCTTACTGTCTTAAACAGGCCAATATTCAACTTTGTGATATTGACTATATTTGTTTTTATGAAAAACCATTTTTAAAATTTGAAAGAATTTTAGAGACTTATTTATCGTATGCACCTTTTAAAGGACTTAGTACATTTTTAAAATTTATACCACAATGGCTAGAATATAAATTAAATTTGAAATCTTATTTAAAAAAACAATTCAAATTAATTAATCCAGAAGGTCTAAGTCATAAAAGTAAACTCCTCTTTTCTTATCATCATCTTTCACACGCTAGTAGTGCCTATTTTGCTAGCCCTTATGAAAAAGCAGCAATTTTGTGTGTGGATGGTGTTGGCGAATGGGAAACCACAACGACATGGTCAGCTCAAGCAAATAAAATACATCCTCTTGAAAAAATACACTTTCCACATTCTCTTGGCCTATTATATTCAGCATTCACTTATTATTGCGGCTTCAAAGTAAACTCTGGTGAATACAAACTAATGGGCCTTGCTCCTTATGGTGAACCTAAATATAAGGATTTAATTCTAGAAAACCTTGTTGACGTAAAAAATGATGGAAGTTTTAGATTAAATATGAAGTATTTTTGTTATCCTTATTCGCAAAAAATGATTAATTCTAATTTTGAAAATCTATTTAAACAAAAAATTCGAGCTCCTGAGTCTGAAATTAAAACTTTTTACAAAGATGTTGCTTCATCTATCCAAAAAGTATTAGAGCTTATTCTCGTTAAACTCGTTAACTCATTACATGATAAAGTCGGAGGCGATAATTTATGTTTAGCTGGAGGAGTTGCATTAAATTGCGTTGCTAATTCTGTTTTACTCAGCGAATCAAAATTTAAAAATATTTGGATTCAACCAG
>CALJPJ010000005.1 GCA_937980625.1 uncultured Bdellovibrionales bacterium | reverse complement strand
ATACGTTCTTCATAATATCTCCTTATTAATTAATTTAACAAAGACTTACACTACAAGAGTGATGCCAGCCTAAAACATGGCTAAACACCTGTTAATAGGTAATTCATATGACAATTTATTTAACTTAAAGCCAATTTTTGGCAACTCATGAAACTTTTAGCAATTAAAATCCATCTATATAAGTGGCCTAAAATATATATAGACTTCTTAAATAAACTTAATTGATCAATAAATAGTAGGGTGGCTAAAGTCTGAAAATGTATTGTAGTGATAATAAGTCTCGAAATATTCGCAACTTCTCTGTCTTCCCTAATAGTATTTTATTTATAAAAACAGATGAAATAGCCATTCAATTACGCTTAGCAGTACATACTCCAAATATAGATTTTACAAAAATAAAAACAGGTGTTACCTCAATTGTTAGTATTCTATTCAATTTCAACATTAAAACTAATAAAACCAGCTTTTTAATACTACTAATAACCAAATAAAACTTATATTTATAAACAGGAGATCATAATGAAAAAACTTATCTTAATTCTAACAAGTCTTTTTAGCCTAAGTACTGTTGCAGCCCCTGCAATGAGCTTTAAATGCGGTGGAGTTGAAACAATGGGTGATAAAACTTATGCTATCGACTTTGAAGTGAACTATAGTGACTGGGTTGCTGGAAGTGGATACACAAGTGAAACTATTAATATTACTGACCCAGCTAAAAAGATGCCTATGCGCACAACCGACCTAACTGTTTTACGTAACCTTTCAAACTCTTTTGATTGTGTAGAGTTAACAGAGCTTGAGCTACAAACAACTCCTACAGGCTTTCAATATTACAAGTTTGAACTAAAAAATAGTTGTGGTGAAAACAACATGGACAAATTTAATGTTTTAGGTTTTTGCGAAAAAACAATTTAAACTACAATCTTAAACATCAAATTAAAGGCCTTACATATACAGTGTAAGGCTTTTTTTTATTAAGTAATGTTTATGTTTATGTTTAAAAATTTTTCATTTTTTACATACTTATATAGCTATAATACTGTTAATTTTCTTTCCAACTTTAAAAATCTTTTACAATTATACCAACTATTTTTAAAACTTTAGTCGGTAAATTCTAACAACTAAACACACCTTAGTATTGAAATTCTCAAAAAATAGGTCTAGTAATCTCATTATTTATCAATATTACTTAAAGAAGCATAATGATACACCGATCAATTCCTTGAGAAAGAAAAACCCCCTGGGTGCTAAGGATAGTACTTAGAATTTCTTCAAGGAGGACGTAATAAATGGGTTTGCGAATTAATACCAATGTAGCTTCTCTCAATGCGCAGAAGAATCTATTTGGTACTAAACTTAGACTTGATAAGAGTTTGGAACGTCTGGGAACAGGCCTCCGAATTAATCATGCAGCAGATGATGCCGCAGGGTTAGCTATATCCGAAAGTCTTAGAGCAACTATACGAGGTGAAAAACAAGCTCGTAGAAATGCTCAAGAAGGGGTATCGTTCATTCAAGTCGCGGAAGGCGCACTCAACGAAGTCAGTAACATATTAATTAGGTTACGTGAGTTGGGAGTTCAAGCCGCCTCAGATACTATCGGACCTGTCGAAAGACAGTTCTTGAACGTTGAATATGATCAACTAGTTCAAGAAATTGATCGTATCGCAGATGGAACTGAGTACAATGGTTCTCAGTTACTTAGTGGAACGGGCACCGTTTTAGACTTCCAAGTGGGAGTTCATAACGACCCAATGATTGATCGTATCTCTTTTGATGCCTCAAAAGCAGATGCAAATTCAGCCGCATTAGGTGTAAACCTAACTAGCGTTTCTGATAAAGTTTCAGCACAAAATAGTTTGGCTGCTGTCGATGCTGCATTAATTAGCGTAAATGCTATGCGTGCAGACTTCGGTGCAATCCAAAGTAGATTGATGTCAACGGTACAAAATTTATCTGTATCCATTGAAAATCAATCGGCTGCTTTTTCTAGAATCAGGGATGTGGATGTAGCTGAAGAGACTGCTGAATTAACAAAGCAAAATGTGTTAATGCAAGCAGGTACTTCGGTACTAGCTCAAGCTAATCAATCGCAACAACTTGCACTAGGACTCTTGAACAAGACCTTATCGTAGTTTAGGTACTGAATATTTATTCAGACTTTGGGATTACGTACTTTAGCTCTGTTTTTTACCTTCAAGGTGAAAGACTAGCCTATTCGCAAAACACAGTTAACACTGGTTTTTCATAATGAGTTTCCTGCTAAAACACAGGACTGCCAAGGCTTTTGGCGGTCCTATTTTTTTTTCTAGACTACAGCCTTATTAAGTTAATTCCGAAAAATATTTTGTATAAAAGTTTTTTACAGGAAGTAAAATTCTTAACTTTCAGGACGAGTAATTTAGAGGTTTAATTTGCCATTAAGAATTAACACCAACATGCCAGCTATTAGCGCGCAAACAAATCTATTCAGAGTAGATACGAATTTGTCTCGTGCAATGAAGCGTTTAGCAACTGGTGACCGAATTACTAATTCTGCAGATGATGCCGCTGGATTAGCGATCTCTGAAAATTTAAAAGCACAAATTAGAGGTATGAAACAAGCACGAAGAAATGCAAGTGATGGCATATCTATGGTGCAAGTTGCAGAGGGTGGACTCAACCAAGTTTCCAATATGTTAATTCGACTTAGAGAATTAGCAATACAATCCGCATCTGATACAATTAGTGATACTGAACGTGAAATGGTAGATGTTGAGTATCAACAGGTTATCCAAGAGATACAAAGAACTACAGAAAGCACTGACTTCAATGGGGTTACACTATTAAATGGTGAAGGTGGAGTTATTGATATCCAAATTGGTATTCATAACGACCCACGTTTAGATCGAATGTCATTTGATGCGTCAAAAGCAGATGCCTCTGTAGAAGCATTAGGTATTGTAGCCGAAACTGTTTTGACAAAAGAAAGTGCACAAGCAAGCCTTGGTGTAATTGACGCAGCTTTAGTATCAGTTAACGGTATGAGAGCTAATTTTGGTGCCGTACAAAATCGACTTACTCATGTAGTTGATAATCTAGCTATAGCTCATGAAAATTTATCTGCTGCCAACTCAAGAATTCGCGACACAGACTATGCCGAAGTGTCTGCCGAACTTGCTAAACAAAATATTTTAAAACAAGCCAGTGTAGCAACACTAGCTCAAGCCAATAACCTAAATCAATTAGCTCTAAAGTTAATAGGCTGATCTATATAACTCAATAAAGCTTTAACAACCACTAAGAAAAAATTGTTACTTGAGTGCCAATTTTTATTTTAGAATAGACGTCTTCTATATCTTTATTGAACATCCTAACACAGCCTTCTGACCACGGCTTATCTTCTAACCCACCGTGAATATAAATTTCACCACCAATCGGCGTAGACCAATCCGAACCACCATGCTCTTTAATTGATTTTTGTATCGATATAAATTGCTCTTGAGTAATACGCTTATCTTGCAAAGCATACTCAGCATCTTTGAGGTTTGGATAATTTATACCCAAACTTAAATGAAATTTCGACTTATCGTTTTTAACACAAACCCTATAAACCCCTTCAGGCGTTTTCATATCATTCCTAAGCTTTTTTTGACCCACTTCATTTTTACCAATGCCGATTTTGTAAACCTGCTTTTCTCCAGCTTCATCAAAAAAAATTAACTCTTTTTTAGATTTATAAACTTCTATTAACATCAACTCTCCAAACTTTGTAAGGCTAACAATTTGAGCAACAGCAAAGTATAATTACCAACAGCCAACCCTAGTCGTTTTCATTTCTTGGCCTTTCTTTTTCCATAGAGCTGAGTGGTAGGCGTCATGTAGCAATAAAGGGAGCTCCCCCCCAACAACATTAAAATCATCCCAATTTGTGCAATAAACTTCATCCGCAGCATTAGTAGACCTTCTAATTGAACTTAATGGGTTCCACCAATAACTCATCTGCCCCCAAACCGTAGATGCTAAAGTTTGATCACTTACTTCTATACAGCGGTCGCTATTGTAGTTCAGTAATACAGTCCAATGAAAAACTAAATCTGAATTTTTCTCCCTTATACTTTTTAGTTTTTCATTTAGCTTATCTTCAACTTTATCAGAGTATTTTTTTCGCTTAAAATTACAACTCTTCTCTTTTTCAATTTTAGTCGTATCTTTTAATCCTAAAAGCCTTAATACAACCTTTTGATTAAAATTACTTTCACCATTTCGTCTTGTTATATAAACAACATCGTCACAAATTTTCTTATTTTCATTGTCATATAAATTATTTAAAACTAAAACTGGATGCAAATCAGACCATCCTCCCGCTGACAAGATATCACCTTGCATAGTCTTAACCGGCCTCATGTTTGTTAAGCCTGGCTCAGCAGGGGATGTTGATAAGGCATCTGACCACTTTCCCCGGCCTAAGTTTAAAAATTTACTCGATTTTATATCATCGAGTGACTGCATTTTTTCTTCTAACGAAACTTTTTCTGATTTATAACTTTGGTTGTACCAATAGCCAAATGACAGCTCTGAATCAAAATCTACTGAGAAGTTTTTAATTAACTCATCCTTACTATCACTTTGCTCATTGTAAGCTTTTTGAATCTCTTTAACTTTTTTGATAGATTCTGGTTGAGTAAGAACAGATGTTGTTACTACTGCTGAAATATGTGACCCAATATCACTTGTAAACATATTATTTTCAGCACTTTTCCATAACCCATTATCATAAAAGTTTTTAAGAACTTTTTTAAAACCCTTTACACAACTGGATTGCTTCCAGTGACTATCATCGAACCACACTTTGTTTTCTGCAACGACCGAGCACTTATCAACAAAGTTTTTAAAGTTCTTTGCCCATTTGTTCTTCTCGCTATTTTTTAAGTCTTTATGTACATACAAAGCTAAAGTATTATTCAAAATTCTTCCAAGCTTACCAAAATCGACTAGGCCAGGACGAAAAAATAAATTCACATCATTTTCGGCGTCAAAGCTAGAAAAATATTTAAATGACTCTTTAAAATTTGCAATTAAATACTTTAACTCTTTAAAATCTTGTCCTGAATTTTTTTTAAAGTTTCTCAATTTAGATAAACTTGTTACGCCATCAAACAGGGACGTCAGCTTATCTTCATATTGTAAATAATGATCATCCAAAATATTATGGGCATCTTTCCTTACTTTTTTAATTTGCCCAATAAGTTTAAATAACTTTATTCTTTCTGCCTCCGTCGGGTTATCTTTTGATAAGGCAGCATCATCACCAGACTCTTCTTCTGACTGCCCTGCTAAATATTGCTGCAAAGCTAATAACTGTAAGTATTGTCCCTTTTTCCATTTTAATGCGTAATTAAACTGCTGTGGAATCATTTTTAGCAAAAATGCAAATTTTTTATAATTTACTTTTTGCTGTAAGATACGCAAACTATCTTTATTAACCTGAGTTAATTCATATACTCCATCATCATAAACTAAAGGACTCTTCATAAGAGTATCAAGTATAAATAATGTAAGTGAAGCCGAACTGCCTCCTGAACCACCAATTGGAATTTGCTTTTTAGTTTCAATGATTCTGGCCAAAGATAACCAGTGTGAAGCTATTACTTCTCCATTACCACGCAAAGCAGTACAGTATGTTCTTTCACCACTCTCACTTTTACCTTTAGGCTCAGAAACCTCAGAGCTTTGGGATAATTCTTCAGTAAGAGAATCTGTCGGCTTAATATCGCTCAAGTTAAATGTTAAAATCAAAATTAAAAATCCAGACGCTACCAATACTAAATTGTTTAGTTTATCCATAATTCCCCTATAAATAAATTATAATTAGCTTATTGTAACTTGCACATCACTTTACTTACAATTCACTGGGCTAAATAACCTTATAGAATTGACATTAGTCTTGCTGACTCAAACATCTATTAAAACAGTTCTGGAATTATTGATCATAGATCTCGACCTGAGCCGAGCCATATTATCATTTCAACCTAGGTGTCAAATCAATACTTATTACAAAACAGACCTAAGACTGCAAAAATATTCGTCTGCTATATGTAAATTTATTAAAATTTATATAACCCATTGCGTAGCATAAGAAAATTTATTTACTTAACTAAACAATAGGTTTTTGTACTACTTACTCTTTCTATTTTTTTTAGATTTTGTTTTTTTTCTTTGAGATTTTTTACCAGACCTATTTTTTTTACTAGAACTTTTGCTTTTTGTTTTTTTCTTTTTAGAAAAACTTTTGCTCTTATTTTTTTTGTCTTTCTTAGAATTGTTTTTACTACTAGTCTTCCTCCGCCCTTTTGATCTTTTAGACTCTAATTTTACGGCTTCAATAAACTCTTCAGGAAATATTGGTTTAAAATCAATCTGCCCTTCCTCTTCGTTAACACCGGCCACTTGAATCATAATTTCATCACCAATCTTAAACTCAACACCAGATCTTTCACCAACTAACTTCATAAAAGCTTCTTCAAATTGATAATAATCACTTGGCAGTTCATCAATTTTTACTAAGCCATCGATATCGTACTCACGAAGAGAAACAAAAACTCCAAACTTAGCAACACCACTGATATAACCACTAAACTCTTCACCTAGAAACCTTTTCATAAATCTAGATTTTTTAATTGATATAACTTGCCTTTCAGCTTTGACTGATCGCTGCTCACAAGCGCTAAACCATGTACATTTTGTTATAATTGAGTCTTCATCAAGTTTTTTATACGATTTGCTCGCTTTTGAGTAAGCTTTTAACTGCCTATGAACCATCAAATCAGGGTATCTTCTAATTGGAGAGGTAAAATGAGAGTAATTATTAAAACCTAAACCAAAATGTCCAATGTTATCTAATGCATACTTTGCTTGGCTCATTGATCGTAAGGTTAATAAGCTTAAAACTTTGTGTTCAGGCTTGCCTTCAAATTTTCTAAGTGCTTTTGTTAATTTTTTTTGCTGCCCTGGCCTTTGCAACCTTGCCACATCACCTAAACTAGATAAGTAAACTTCAAGCTTGTCTATCATTTCAGGCTTTGGTGGCTCATGGACTCTATAAACGGCAGGAATATTTTTCTCTACAAAAAAACTAGCCACAGCAACATTAGCAGCTAACATTAACTCTTCAATTAGTTTATGAGCGAACAGCCTCTGAGTTTGGGAGATATCTACAACATTACCAGCATCATCCACATTCACTTGAGTTTCTGGGATTTCAAGCTCTAAACACCCATTTTTAAATCGTTTTTTCTGTAAAACTCGCGATAAATTCTCAGCCATTAAAATTTCATTGATTATATGTTGATGAGGAGTTTCAGTGGCTCCTTCAATAATTTCTTGAGCTTCTCCGTAAGTCACTCTAGAGTGGCTTCGAATCACAGCTTCATAAAAATCAGAAGCTATTAAAAAACCATCGTGATCAAAACTCATATCAGCAACATATGCCAATCGATCTACATTAGGCTTCAAAGAGCAAAGCTCATTACTCAGCTCTTCAGGCAACATTGGGTTTACAAAATTCGGAAAATAAGTACTTGTTCCCCTTTCATCGGCATCTTTATCAATAGCCCCGCCTTGCTCAACATAAAAACTCACATCGGCAATAGCCACTAAACAGTTAAACCCCTCACTTATTTTATTAACATAAATGGCATCATCAAAATCTTTTGCTGTTGCTCCATCAATTGTTATAAATGGAATTTTTCTAAGGTCCTTCCTATTTTTTAATTCATCGGCAATTGTTTTTGCACTTAGTTTTTTTGCTGCAGCCAAACACTCTTTGCTAAACTCCCCTGGAATTTGATGGGAAAATAATACGCGCAAATTATCATTTAAGGGACTTAAGCCATCACCAATCACTTGCACTAAATTTCCGGTAAAGCCTTTAGGGTGATCTGGAAAGGTTTGAATTTTTGCAACTACCCATGTTCCCTCTTCAATTTTTTCATCACTGATAATATTTAAATCTGCTCCCCAGGAGAAGCTACTATCAGCCAAGATTGGCGTGCCATCACTTAACAAATAAACTTGCCCAACAACGGTATCAAAAGCTCTTTGCGTCACCCTAATTATTTTAGCGCGAAACCTATTTCCACCTGGCTCAGGTCTCATTTGCACTTCGACCTTATCGTTTGTCATTATCCCACGCATATCTGGCTTTGCAATATAAGCGTCAGATAAACTTCGATCATTTGGAATAAAAAAACCAAAACCATCGGCATGTCTTTTAACCATGCCACTTACTTTTTCTGCTATTTTTGTCTTCATTTTCAAATTTTAATACTTATCCTTTTTTTATGCAGCCACAGAATATATGACTCTTCGAGTTATATTGTTGAAATTACTATATCTAAGCAAATATTCGCCCTTTTTAAATTGATGTCTGGATCAATAAAAGCTATGTAAATATTTTTATAAGTGCCTGCCTATTTATGCCTAAAAAAAATGCATCCTGATTAATAAGCACAGTAAAAAACTTAATGATTTATATAAATTGGGGGATGAATGTCTTTGCTAAAAAAAGTTCCAGAATTAAGCTTAGATCAGTACACTAACGGCAATACAAAAGATAAACAACAATTTATTTCTGATTTATTCACTGGCTTAAAATATTACGGTTTTATCATTATAAAAGATCACCCTGTGCCTGTTAAGCTTTTAGATCAGGCCTACAGCCTATGCGAACAGTTCTTTAGCCAAAATAATGAAACTAAAAAAAAATATATCTGTACAAAAGGTGGAGGGCAACGAGGTTATACCCCCTTTGGAACAGAACATGCCAAAGGAAACCATTTTCCAGATTTAAAAGAATTTTGGCATGTGGGCCAATTTGTTAATGAGGGGCACGAATACTTTCAGCTGTACCCAGAAAACTTATGGCCAACAGAGTTACCTGAATTTCAAAGTACCTTTACAAATATTTATAAATCTCTTGAAGATGTTGGCAAAACAATACTTTCAGCCCTTGGTCAGTCTTTACAAGTAGAAAGTAATTATTTTTCAGATATGGTTAATGACGGCAATTCCATCTTAAGACTACTCCATTACCCTCCTATCCCAGATTCAGCCAACCCTAATTGTGTTCGAGCAGCAGCCCACGAAGATATTAACTTAATTACTATCCTAGTCAGCGCAACCACATCAGGGCTAGAGCTACTAGATCGTGATGGTAAATGGTTACCTGTTGAAACTGCTAAAAATAATCTTATTGTTGATGCTGGTGATATGCTATCAAGGATAACCAATGAAGTAATACCTTCAACAACCCATAGAGTGGTAAATCCGATGGGCGAAAACAAAAACCGTTATTCAATGCCATTTTTCATGCACCCACACCCTAAAGCAATGCTTTCATGTATTGAATCTTGCAAACAAGGTCATGTAAAGTATCCAGACATACTGTCTCATGATTTTTTAATGAAAAGACTACAAGAAATTGGCTTAACAAAGTAATTCGCTTTAAAGCTAGGCATTAAATTAACTTTTCATTAGTTTATATGCGACAGAGCATAGCTTGTGCTATCGCACTATGTGTCTTATAAAACTTTATATAACTCATAACTTTTAGGTAGCTTGGCAATATTAAATGAATATACAAAAAGATCTTTCCGAAAAATTTAATTTAAGCGAGTTCAGGTACGGCCAAAAAGAAATTATTACTTCTTTAGTAAAAAAAAGAGACGTACTTGCCATTATGCCTACAGGTGGTGGTAAATCCCTTTGTTATCAATTACCTGCTTTTATAAAACCGGGTTTAACACTCGTAATCTCTCCACTCATTGCATTAATGAATGATCAAGTTCGACACCTAAAAGAGCTGAACTTGAATGCTGACTGTATTCACTCAGGGCTAAGTGAAGATGAAAAACAAGTGACCTTTAAACATATGACTAAGGCATTAAAAAATAATGAAAGTTATATACTATTTGTTTCTCCAGAAAGAATACAAAAACCTGGGTTTGCAGTTTGGTTAAAAAAACAAAACGTAAATTACTTTGCTATTGATGAGGCCCATTGTGTATCAAAGTGGGGTCACGACTTCAGGCTTGAGTATATGCAAATCTCATTATTGCGGAATACATGTCCAGATGTACCAATTATTGCATTAACAGCGACGGCCACTCCAATTGTTAAAAATGATATTAAAAAAAACCTTTCCTTAAAAAAGCCTGATGAGCATGTTTACGGCTTCTATAGACCTAATCTATTTTATCAAGTTGAGTTTTGTGACTATGAACATGACAAAAATCAATATGTGCAAGGTGCAATTAATCAATTTCCTGATGGAAGAATTTTAATATATTGTGGAACAAGAAAAAAAACAGAGTATTGGAGTGAGTTTTTATCTGCAAACCACTCGAAAGTGGGCTACTACCATGCTGGCCTAAGCCCAAAACAACGAAAAATTATTGAAGAACAATTTGCTAGTGGTGAAATAAGGATACTTACAGCAACTAATGCCTTTGGTATGGGCATAGATATACCAGACATTAGGCTTGTTATGCACACGCAAATCCCTGGCAATATTGAATCTTATTATCAAGAAGTCGGCAGAGCTGGCAGAGATGGTAAAGACTCTTCATGCTTAATGCTATACTCTAAAAAAGACAAAGGTCTGCAATCT
>CALJPJ010000004.1 GCA_937980625.1 uncultured Bdellovibrionales bacterium | reverse complement strand
AAATTCCTGCTATGGACCATAACTATAAAAACTTTCCCGTAGACCCTAGCTTTTTTACACAAATACAAAGTGTTGCCAATTGGTCACAACAATTAGTACCTCTTTATTTTTACGACAATATACTTTTTGTTTTATCAACCGAGCCTTCAGAGCTCAACTGGAGTTTTCCAGTTAAATATATTTTAGCCACCCCGGAACAACTTAGTTATTTCTGGAACCAATTAAATCGCAAGAACATTAAACCTGAGCACGTAAATCAACAAATAGCAGCAACAGAAGCTGCAACAAATATTCAAAGCAATAATGTAGAAGTAAAACAAACTGAACCGGCTCTAGATATTAATACACTCCAATTAAATCAGACCAATAAAACTGAAGATTTGCTAAGCTTACAAAGTGAATCTGCGCCTGATTTTGACTTAACTAGCTTTGATACCCTTGAAAATCAACTTCATAAAAATAATGAAAATTCTAAGCAAGGTAACGACATTGAAATTGATGAACTGGAAGGCCTACATGACTTTAACTTAAATCCAAAAACATCAACTGAAGTATCCATTGAGGGACTACATGAATCAACTAATAATAATTTTGTTAAACATGATGATAAACCACCAGAGGGATTAGATTTTAACTCTCAACCTGAAACGGAGATAGAAAACACTGTTGCCGACATGCCACCGCTTTCAACTACAACAAAGAGCTTACGACTTAATAAAATTAATAAATCTGATACAAAACCAAACATACAAAACACTAACATTGAGCCAATTATAAATCCAGTTGATCAAAATATAAGTGAGTTAAAGCTCATAAATAATGAAGCTAATAACAATGAGCTAGATACTTTTATAAAAATAAATAAATACTTTGATAAAAGTTTAATTTTTGAGCTTTTAGAAGATAAAATCAAAGTGACTCATCAAGACGGCCGTTGGGACTTATCAAACGCCAAAGATATTCAACTCGTAGAAACACCCAACCTATTTAACTTTTGCTTATATTCAAAATTACCCTTCCATGGATTAGTATCTGATAAAGACTCTTTAAAACAAGACTTATTTAAATCTCTCTGCTTAAGTAATAATGACGAGTTTGTAACCCTTATGCCCATCGCTGATAAAAACTATCAAATAAATAAATTTATTTTTGCGATTGGCACCAATAGAAACTATAATCAACTCATGGAACTAGAAAAAACAATTCCTGAATTACAAGAAAAGCTGAGCATTTAAAAACAAACTTGCCTATGACTTTCCTCCTTTGAAAGATACGGCATGTTAAACTCTGGTTTTTTTACAGGAGCAATAAGCGACTCTATAAATAACGTCTCTAAACGTTCATAAATCTCATTAAACATATAACTCGCGTTAGTCATATATTTAAACTCGCTAATAGTAATCTTCAACATACCTATATAATAATTTTTAAACGGAAAATTTTCTACCTCAATAAACTTAATAGCATTTTCCAATAAAACAATAGCTTCTGTTAAATCACTTTTACGATCTTCAATGATTTTATCTATTTTTTTATTACTTATGTTTTTAGTAATTAAATGTATTAAACTTTGCTTGGGTTGTTTTTTTTTAATATCTATATAATAACGACTTTCCTTTGACGAGCAAAACATTGATTGACTAATGCTCGCCTGAGCTTTGGCTCGCAAGACCCCCTTGTCATAATTCAACTCAAGTGCTTTAAAGTTGCCATATAATGCCAAGTAATTGATCCATGACATTAAGCTCGCATGAGCACCAATATAATTTTTTGATTGCAAGTGACTCACTGCCGACTGTCTTCGATTTGTAATTTCAGTTTTAATTTCATTTATATTTTTTTCAGAAAAATAGTTTTTAACAAAGTCTCGTGTTTTTTTAGCCGCTAGAAAAGTAATGCTTAAATCAACTACAAATACCGTCGCTACAGCGTACATATGCTTAGCTTTACCTAATAATGAGCTTAGGTACCCCAACAACCGTAATGATAGAACTTTTTCAGTTATTCTCCCGGATGATATTCCTGCTGCAGCTGTTAAAGCTTCAACGGTCATTTGTTGATAAAAGTGCTTATTATAAAAATTATACACTTGATGAGGGAAAACATGTTCTAGCTGACCATCTTTTAAAATATCGAGAGGAGATGGTCTAATGTCATTTTCTAGATTTGTCGTAGCTTGCGGGCTTAGATCTTCGGAGTTTGAAACCAAAATACGGCTCGTATTTCTAGTTGTTTGAGTTAAAGCTCGACGGCGGTAGTAATAATCTTTTAAGCGAAGCATTTTGCGAGTTGTTTTTTTAGTCACCTTTTTAGTGATTGAATAGTCTGAAGATAAACTTAGTCGTGATATTTTAGACAATTTTAACACTATTAATGTTAAATATGGAGCCACAGACGAACCAGATGCACTCAAGTTTTGTACTGTTTCAAGGTACCTAGAGACCCAAGACTGATAAATTAAACTTAGTAAGTTTTCATAAATATGGAGTTTAATGCTCAAAACTTCATTATGATTTAATCTAGATCTTCGTTCTAGCTGATCTAACCTGCTTTTTATTTTTAATATAACCAGTTTGTAATCTGAATATATTTCAGAGTGATTGAGCTTAAAAATACTATCACTAATTTGCATGGACAACATTAAATTACAATAAGGTGTGGAAGCTCCGCTGTTAGCTTGAGTCTCTAACACCATTAAA
>CALJPJ010000003.1 GCA_937980625.1 uncultured Bdellovibrionales bacterium | reverse complement strand
TATGATGCTGGAGATAAATTTGGCTTTATTCATGCTAATATTGAATTTGCACTCAGACACCCTGATATCAAAGATAAAGTACGAGAATATATTATTAGTAAATCAAAGGAACTCACTTAAACATGAAAAAATTTATTTTTTGTCTTATTTTAATTTGCTTATCATTACCTGCTCAATCTTACATACCAAAATTTTGGACAATTTCTTCTATGTTATCCAGGACTCGAACTTCATCTCCACTTAAAGTAGTTCAAGATATAACAGTCACAGATGACGAACTGGGCAATAAATACTCTGTTCGTGAAACTATTTACGTTAAAAATGGTGATCTTATTAAAATAAAAATACAGGGCAAAGATGCTTTATCAAGTCAAGTTAGACATAGCTTAGTTTACAAGGCCAATAAAAAATTTTATAATAATGATGGAGTTATATCATCAACTTCAGTCTCTAGAAACTTTTACAGCCCTCTTCTTTATACCAAAACTGCTACTGGCTTGAGAAAGTATTTAAATTTACATGGATACATCCCACCAGAGGGTTTGAGCCAACCGCAAACAACTTTTATTTCAAACTCTGTCTCCTCTATTCCTGAGTCTTATGTTCACTTATCCAGAACTAATGGAAAAGTTTCTTTTGCAATCACTAAAAAACTTTCTACTCCTGGCTCAGTCCACCCTACAACTTGGGTTAATCAAGATGGATTTCACCTTGGTAAAATTAGAATTGATAAAAACAGCGTCATTAACTTAATTAATTACAAAGAATTTACTAAAAAAAATTGGCACCCTAGAAAACAAATTATTAAATGGAAGCACCATACTTTTGAAATTAACACAATCAGCGTAACACCAATATCTAGTCGACAGGTGAACAGCGAGCTCAGTACTAATTCACTTAAAAATGATGGTCAGCTTGTTAATTTTAACAATGAAGCCCTTGAATCATTTTATAAAATCTTCAGATAAAATGTCAGATACTAATTATTTTTATGAGGTTGGAGTTAACGCTCCAATTGATAGTACACTCACCTACAGCTGGGGCAGCCATGAGCTTACGAAAGGCACTTCAGTAAATGTTTCTCTCGGAAAAAGAAAAGTCAAAGGAGTCATCTTAGACTCTGTTCCAAATCATGATTCAAAATTTTCAATTAAAGAGATTAACAACTTATCAGAAGAGCGACCATTGCTTCCTAATAAATTTCTTAGCTGGTGCCAATGGGTTTCTGATTATTATTTTTACCCAATTGGAATGGTCATTGAACACGCATTTCCCCCTCTAAAAAAAAACTCTAACCGTAAAACGAAATACCAAGTCATACCAGATATCGAACAAGACCAAGCCCCCAATTTAACTGACGAACAACTCCGCGTATTGCAAAAAATAAAATCTGAAAAAAAAATTAACACTCATTTACTTCATGGAGTTACTGGGTCTGGAAAAACAGAAGTCTATTTAAATCTCATTAACGATTGCATTACAAATAATAAGTCAGCCATTGTACTTGTTCCTGAAATTTCTCTCACCCCTCAATTACTTAACCGATTTTCAGCACGTTTTAAGGATCAGGTGGCAATTATTCATTCACAGTTAACAGCCCGAGAAAAAACTAATCAATGGTGGGCTGCTTTTTCTGGTAATAAAAAAATTTTAATTGGCGCAAGATCCGCTTTATTTTGTCCAATCAAAAACCTTGGTTTAATTATTATTGATGAAGAGCATGAGTCCAGTTTTAAACAAGAGGAAAAGTTAAAATATCACGCTAGAGATGCTGCTATTGTATTGGCTAAGATGCATAATTGCCCTATTATTCTAGGCTCGGCAACACCAAGCCTAGAAAGCTATAGCCATGCTAAAGTTGGTAAATATAATTATTTACAAATGAAAAACCGTGTACATCAAAAAGTAATGCCTCAAACTCTTGTGATTGATCTAAAAAAAGAAAGAGAAACTCGTGAAATTGAAAACACGAACAAAGACAATCTCCCCTTTTGGCTCAGCCAGAAACTATACGATCAAATTAAAGTCACTTTAAACAATAAAAAGCAAACCGCTTTATTTTTAAACCGCAGAGGTATTGCTCAGGTTGTCGTTTGCCCTGACTGTGGCTATGTTTATGAGTGTCCAAATTGTGAAATTTCTTTAACTTTACACAGAAAAAAAGATCTTACTTGCCATTATTGTAGTTATTCCGATGTCTACAAAGAGAAGTGTCCCTCTTGTACGAGCATAGAAATTAAGCCTCTAGGATTAGGTACTGAAAAAATTGAAGTCGATATTAAAAAATTATTTCCTTGTGCTAATGTCGAGCGTGTTGATCGAGATAAAGTCTCTAATCGCCATCAACTAGAAAGTATTATAACCGGAATGGAAAACCAAACTATAGATATTTTAATTGGCACCCAAATGATAGCTAAAGGGTTAGACTTTAAATACTTACAAACTGTAGGGTTAGTGCTTGCTGACGTCGCATTTAATTTGCCAAACTTTAGAAGTAATGAGCGTAGCTTTCAATTAATCACCCAAGTGAGTGGTCGAGCCGGAAGAAATAAAGATGATAGCGGAGTTGTCATAATCCAGGCTTACAATACAGAACATCCTAGTATCACCCATGCCCTAAGTAATAATTTTGAGGCTTTTGCTTCAGAAGAACTTAAAATGAGAGAGTCAGTGCAATTTCCACCAACCTCTCGACTTGCACTTCTCCGTATTTCAAGCAGTCAACTCAACCACCTCAACCAAAGTACTGATCGACTCCGTGAATTCTGCGAACAATATAAAGAGAAAACTAGTCACGAGTTTAAAGTCCGCCTACTAGGCCCAAGTCAAGCCCCGTTGTACAAGTTAAAAAATAATTATAGACATCAAATGCTTATTCTAAGTGAAAACCATCAGTATATTAGACATTTTTGTAAGTACTTACTTTCAAATAAAAAGAAAATTTTTACCTCAAGAGTAAAAGTCATGGTCGACATAGACCCTATAAGCATGATGTAATACTAAGCTATGGATGACAACCAAAACAATAATGATTTAGATAGCGATAATACGGAGTTCGATTTTTTAAGTGAAGATCTCGATGACGATTTTGGTAAGTGTCCATCCTGTAAAGAAGAAACTCTAGACCTTGAAATTGTTGATGATTTTACTAAATTAGCTTTAGCTGAATCCAATATAGTTATTGAATTCGACTCAGTCTGTAGTGATTGTCTCATTAATTATAACGATCAGATTACACACATCGGAAAAATGAAAGCCGAACAAAAACAAAAAATGGAAGCCTTACTTAATAAATGGAATAATAAAATTGATATTTTAAAAACTGGCCGTTCATTGATGTCGCAGAAAATATACCCTGAAGCTCAAAGGTTGTTTGAAGAATATATTCAAATTCTAGAAGCAGTTTTTAATAACGGTGAAGAGGGTTTAAAACCAAAAATGATTAGCGAGGAACACCGTAAACATGAAGCTACTTTGCTATGTCATTTATTTTGGGATTTAATATATATTTATGATAATTATGAACCTGGTACTGCCAAACTACAAAATATGTGCCGTAACCTTTGTGAGTTTCTTCCATTTGCAAGAGGAAAAAGTTCTATTGTTCGTAAAATTCACAAGTACATAAAACAGGCTAAACATGATAAAGTTATAAAAAAATTATTCAATGACACTAAGGTTTACAAAGGCTCTTGTTTTATCGCAACAGCTGTCTTTGATGATGACCCAAATTCCTTAGAACTTTACACCTTAAGAAACTTTCGAGATCAATGCCTGAGAAAAAGTTATTTTGGTCGAAATTTTGTTTATTATTATTATAAGTACTCCCCTTTTTTCGCTGCACAGCTTAAAAAAAATGTTTACTTAAAACTTCCCGTAAAAATTTGCTTAAAAATAGCATCATTTTTCTTAGTCAAGCTTAAGTTCTAAATAGTTCATTTTTTTCGCACCTAAATAATAATGAGCTTAACCTCTCGAGTCGGACGTATATTCTTCTTGATCTTAGCAAAAGCCAGTGATGATATTTATATATGGCTAAGCAAAACAAAAAAGAATTCGACATCATTGTAATTGGAAATAATTTAACCGGCATAACATTAGCAAGCTCTCTTTCTCAAAGTTATAACGTTGCCTTAATCAATTCCTATGAAGGCCAAAATATGTATCGATCATCAGCGGAGTTTTCTGGAGATTTTCAATACATTCCTAAGAAAAATGATAGCATAAATAAAATTAAATGGTTTTCTAACAAATATAGTCTTGATATTAAAATCTCAGAAAGCGAAACTGCTCCGGTCACTATTGACTCTGGTAAACTCGTACAATTTTTAGGTTTTGGAGAAAGGGCTGGTAAATCTATTGATGATTTAACTTGGTACAACGAGTCTGAAACCATTACTCTAAATAAGGGTTATAATGAAATTAATAATCAATTACTAACAACTTTTAAGGGCGAAGTCTTTGATCAGTGCGAGGTTACTGATATTTTGGTCACCGATAAGAAAATTTGCTCTGTAATGTTAAATGGACAAAAAAAACTATCTACTAAACAACTTATTTTTTGTGACCCTCCAAATAAGCTTTTAAACGTGATTGATCATAACGACCTCCCTGGTCGCTTTAGACAAAAAATAACAAAACTAAAACCACTAAGCTGCTTACAAATAATTTATAAGCACTCTGAAAAGTTTCATAAAACTGACGATTTACACTTTCTAATGGGAAACAAAGAGGACTTTGAACCCTGTTTAGGCTATTTTTGGTCAAAAAATGATGAACAGTATTCTCAATGGATGCTATTAATGCCGTCTGACCTTACTGAAGACATCGAAAAAGTCGGCTCAAACTTAAAAAATATTAAGCGCCAAATTAAAAGAGCCTATCCTAAATTTTATGACTTTGTTGAGTTTGAAAAGGTCATTGTTAAAGACCAAACTCATGGCTTTATTGACTTAGACTTTAAAAGTTTTGGAATGATTAAGGGTATTGACAATCTTTTGTGTGCCTCCCCTTTATTTTCCAAAGAAAATGATTTTTTAGCCTCAATTGAACTTACGCAAAAGCTTGAAAATCACCCCTTTTTCTCAGTTGATGCTAGCAGTGAACCCGAGCCCGTGCAGTAGTTATTTAAGACTCTGAAATCACTTAGTTTTTTTTAGGTGTTTTCCTTTTTGTTTGTGCCTTTTAATATTGCACCACTACATCCACTGTGCTATATCTTCTCCTAATTATTAACACGCACCTGTGTACATACTCTGGTCCTTTTAATTAAGAGGCTAAATACGCAGGGAGGCACAACCAGAGAGGTCGATATGGCACAAATTACAATGAAAGAAATGTTGGACGCAGGCGTCCATTTCGGGCACCAAACACATCGTTGGAACCCAAAAATGAAACCTTATGTTTATTCTGCTCGCGGTGGAATTCATATCATTGATTTACAAAAATCTGTAATCAGAGCAAGGCAAGCTGCTGAATACGTTAAAGAAATGGCCGCAAATGGCGGACGTATGATTTTTGTTGGTACAAAAAAACAAGCTGTTATTCCTATAAAAGAAGCTGCTGAATCATGTAACCAATACCATGTCACCAAAAGATGGCTTGGAGGTATGCTTACAAATTTCACTACCATTAAAACAAGTATTGATCGTTTAAGAAAAATTGAGCGTATGAAAGAAAAAAACGAACTCGATTTTTTCTCTAAAAAAGAACGTGCTAAAATCGACAAAGAATATACTCGTTTATGTGACTACCTTGACGGTATCAAAGACATGAAAGATAGCCCTGCAGCCATTTTCGTTGTTGACTTAAATAAAGAGCATATCGCTGTCGCTGAAGCTAAAAAATTAGGAATGAAGGTCATTGGGATTGCTGATTCTAATACAGACCCTAACGTTATTGATTATCCAATCCCAGGCAACGATGATGCTATTCGCTCAATAAAACTATTTAGCAATATGATCGCTGATGCTTATAACGAAGGCTCTAAAGTTTGGGCTGAAAGAAAAGTAGTTATTGAAAAAGAAAACAAAGAACGAGCCAAAAAAGCTGCCAATGAGTCTAAAGCTGACAAAAAAGAAGCTTCTTCTGATGGCGGACCTGCTGTATTCAAAAAAGCAAGTAAAGGACGTAAGTTTGTTGCCGCTGGTACTGCTGAGGACGTTGAAATTGAACTTGAGCTTGATAAAAAAGAAAGTGCTGTTGCAACTGACAAAACAACTACTGAAAATACTGCCACTACCGAGGACAAAAAATCATAATTATTTGTCCTTTAATATTTTAAGTTATTTTTAAATTTTATATGAACCCCAAGCTTATATGGGGAAGGAGTGAAAAATGGGAATCTCTGCATCTGCAGTAAAAGAGTTGAGACAAAAAACAAGTGCTGGAATGTTAGATTGCAAAAAAGCTTTAACTGAGTCTGATGGTGACTTTGACAAAGCTATTGAATGGCTAAGAAAAAAGGGACTAAGTAAAGCAGCTAAAAAAGCTGGTCGCACAGCAGCAGAAGGATTAGTTACCTCGTACTTACATGCTGGTGGTCGCATTGGTGTTTTACTAGAAGTTAACTCTGAAACTGACTTTGTTGCTAGAAATGACGAGTTTCAAACTTTTATAAAAGACATTGCTATGCATATTGCTGCTGCAGCTCCTGAGTGTGTTTCTGAAGATGAAATTCCCGCAGATAAAATCGAAAAAGAACGATCTATCTTAAAAGCTAAAGCCTTAGAAGAGGGTAAAAAAGAAGAGTTCTTAGCTAAAATCTTAGATGGCCAAATCAACAAATGGATGTCTGAGCAAAGCTTATTAAAACAAAAATATGTTAAAAACCCAGACATTACCGTTCAAGACTTTTTAAATGAAAAAATTGCTAAGATTGGAGAAAACCTAGTCATCCGTCGTTTTGTAAGATGGGAGCTTGGCGAAGGTATTGAGAAAAAGAAAACGCAAAGCTTTGCTGAAGAAGTCGCTGCAGCTCAAAAGGTGTAGGTATAAAATTGGCAGACAAAAACTATAAAAGAGTTTTACTAAAACTAAGTGGTGAAGCTCTTGCTGGTTCTGATGGAAGTGGTATTTCTCCTAAAGTTATTCACCAATTTGCTGAGGATATTAAAGAGGCACACCAATCTGGTG
>CALJPJ010000002.1 GCA_937980625.1 uncultured Bdellovibrionales bacterium | reverse complement strand
TATCTACAAATAATTGTAATATGCCGTCTCTGTTTAGACTCGTATGCGGGTTCTGACTTAAACTGTTCAGTTTTACCCTCATGCAGTAGTGATGCCAATCACTATCAATAATTCGATCAATTCCAATTCTTCGCTTTTTGGTAAAAGGCTGTATATTTTCTCCAAATTGCCTGGTAGCTTCCCGCTGAATAAGCAGGTTTGTCGAATCAGTATGATATGTTTCAATACTAATTTGACCAGTATTGGTAAAACCAAAACCTCCAGAATGAATCATGCGGGCTGACCAAGCCTGTCCTAGGCCATTAACTCCACCACCACCATGATACCAGCCCGCTGAACCACCAGCCTGGCCTCCTATGCCTGAGGAGTATTTAGCGAGCCATTGAGTTTTTGTTTGGCTTGCAGGATTAAAAGCAGGGTAACCAACTGTTTTTTTAGCAGCAAGCCCATATAACTTTGTAGGTTGCCCTACTTTGTCTCGATTATTAAACTTTTGCCACCAAGATAAAAAAACTTCATCACCTTCTATTTCATCAAGACTCCAATTTGTAGTCCCTCCAGACATACCATTACCCAGGGGGGGGCGTTCGACCTTATGTGAAACACAGTCTTCACCAGAAGGAGGCAACTGACCAGGGCAGGGTCCAAAAGACATTTGAGTAGGTGCTGATTGTGAGATATACCTAGGGTCATTTTTATCTAGTGGATTATTTATTGAAAACACATCTTTATCAGCATTGTTATTATCCATTGGCATTTTGATAACGTCCTCAGTCAACTCCTGTTCCTCTTCGTTGTCTGGTCGCGGTGCTGCTTCTTTTGTACTATCATTAGATATTTGTTCCATCTGATTAACTGAAGTAATAATTTCTTCAGTATTTGATGGTGTGTTTTCATTATTTTCAGAAATGACTTCTTCTTCACTATTAAGAGTTGAACTCAAAGAAGCACCATTTTTATTAAAAGATTCAAATGACCCACAATTTTGATAACACAAAGCCAATATTGTTATTGAAGCAATAGTACTTATTCGGCAAAGTTTATTCACACATCCCCCTTACAAGAATTAATTATATAAAAAATAACATAAAAATTAAATTGAATTGTCTGGCATTATAATATTGAGTCACTTTATCTCAATCTGACACAAAAAAAATAGTGCCAGATCGACTATTATTAATTTCTTTGGAGACAATAATTTTATTCCTTGTTAAAATAAAATGTGCCGAAATTTAAAGTATCAAAAATAAAACCTATTTCAAGCTCGCCAAGTGTATCTATTCAAGGAGAGGCATTAGAAGGCAATACTCTAAAGGGTCAACAAATTATATTACCTTGTAACAGTAGTTTTTCTATAAGCCTTGAAGTGTTTGATATCAAAAAATTGGAAGAATCTGAAAATAAATTTAATTTAATTTTAAAATTTAAAAATCAAGATGAAAAGCAAATAGTTCTTGGTTTAGGAATTGCTATTGGAGAAATTTTAAATATTGAATAAAAACTCTTGAATTCTGGCCAAGATTTTTCACATGGCCAGTACTTTTTCGAGCAGTCATATTTGCTCTGGCCACCCGTGCAAGGGCAATCATCAATCAAGTGTAAAACAAACATCACTTCGAGGAATCTATCGGCAATGTAGGTGGCTTGATCTTTATAAATGTAATACCTTTTCCTTTGAAGCTTAATAATGCTTTTGCAAGCTTACTATCACCGAGGCCATCGGCCACGAGTTCTTCATATTTATTAGCCTTTACTTTCTCTCGATTAATTAAAGTTTCGTTATTCCACAAATAAGACATGTTATTGTCATCACCTCGTAAAGCAATACTTGGGTTTTTGCGTGATCCTTTAACAGCAATATATTGTTCTGTTGAAGTATCCCTAACAATAAATCCTGTATTGGATCCATTAGATTCAAAAGTAAACAGAACTAGCATAATACTTTCATCACTGTTTTCAAGGTCATACACACTCATAGACCTATACTGGCTAAATTTAACCTGCAATGACTTTCCAGTAACAAGACTGTAGACTGTATTCGTACCAGTATTATTATTTGTTATAAAAATTGCCCTGAAATTGTCAGTCTTAAAGTTATTTTCTGTGCTCACGGAAATATTACAATCTGAAACCTCAAGTTTCTCACAAATAACTTTTTTGACAGAAGCTTTTGTGTCGGGATCTCTCTCATGCCATTGTTTTAGATTTTTTTGAACAGTGGGATTAAAATATAGACCCTTGACTTCTAAGGCCACTGTAGAGTGCTGGTAACTACCTATGCTTCGATAAATCTTGTGAGAACTGGCACATGACACTAACAAAAAGTACAAAACAAAAACTTTTTTCATTATAACCTCAGATAAAATTCAATTATAAAGAGAGTTTGTCCTGGAGTAAATACTTTAAACTCTAAGCTGGACTTTACAAATTTAAATAATCACTGCTCAAAAAACAAATGAAACACATGCATCATGCTAATAAACAACATATGTTATTGAACTCTTTAAGCGTGTGACTGGAAAACAGTTGGTCGGAGTTTTTTACACAGATATTTCTTCTTAGGCGCAACTTACTAGGAGTCAAGACAACTGGATACATATTTGGGCTCATGAATTATCTTTAAATTTTAATGGAAATCTCGGACTATTTATAAGTTAGGGTTGCGTGAAAGGCTAGGAGTAATATTGCGCTGATATGTCAGGCAAAGACTTTTATGGCACCGGGTGCAGAGTCGATCACCTATAAAGTGACTCATCATCCCAGCTGGTCATTCCCCCCACTGGTAGCTTGAAGTATTCCAGTAGAACACCAACCACTAAGAGTAAAGATATAAGGCCATAAAATACACTGGTAAATATAGCGTGTATTTGATGAGCCTCATTTGCAAGCCAAGATAAATCAGCCATACTAGTTAAACTTTGGTAATGAAAACTCTAAGTTTTCTTTTTTCATAGCTGTTTTAAGTTGCCTTGTACCTTCAAGTACGAGCTTTGTTTCATCCTTATCTTTTTTATTAGCAATAGCTGCTGCCTGTGCCTGTAGTTTTAACCCTGTTGCTTGAACTCGAAGTGATTCATTCATGGCCTGTAACATAATACCTAATGATTGAGCTGTAAGTTTTTGCGCACCTCCAGGTGAGACATTATGACTATAACTTTTTATTTTTTCACCGAGTTTATCAATACGTTTCGCATGCTTAAAGACATCATTGTTTAAGGTGACAGCTTCAGCAATACCTTGATCCATGGTTTTTTGAATTTCGGCAATAGGTGAGTCTGTCACTTCGCCATATATTCGCTCGAGTTCATTTATAGCTATATTTATATCCTCCCAACTACGAAAAACTCCAGGGTCAAAGTTTGGGTTTATTTTTTTGATAAGTCTTAATGAATCATTAATGCCCTGGTTTATTTCTTGTGCGTATTCAACGCCTTCTTTGGCGTTATCGTAAAGTTCTTTTAGCTGTGCAAGTTGCTGAAGAGCGTTCACTAAAATTTGAGCAAGAACAGCGACATCACCGCCGAATAAGTCTGCGTGTGATTTTTTAATAGGTGTCATTAGACCGGTTATTAAAAATAAACTTAAAATAATTTTTTTCATGATTTTTCCTCCTGATTTATTGCCACACCATGAGTTTAAAATTTTACCTAATCGACTAATTTCTGGTAAAGAGTTTTTTAGTAGTTGATTTTTTAAATCAGTTAATATTGGCTCTTCACTTGTCACGTAAACCTCTTGTATAGCTTCTTCGAGAACTGACCTTTGTAGCTTATTTAGGCCACTGGCATCAGTCTCTTTGGTCATGAGTTCAACAAGTCCTAACAAAAATTTTATTTTTTGGCTTGAAGGTTTTGTTTCCCCCTTAGGTAAGTCAAAAGGGTTAATAGCAA
>CALJPJ010000001.1 GCA_937980625.1 uncultured Bdellovibrionales bacterium | reverse complement strand
AACCCTAGTATTGAGAGGCTTTTGTTAATTACTGGTTAATTTTCATTGTTTTTTTATATTGGTGCAATGGTAAAACTGTGAACACAGCATTAAAATATGTGAAACAATAGTCTGTATTGACAACTCGCCTTGTCATTTTGTCATTTTAAACCTAAGTACACTCTATAGATCATTTATAGCACTAAAGGATCAATCTATCATATGTCAAAAATTATTCTAATTAAAAAAAGTTACTTAAAGTTTTATTTCTAAATGGGGTAAAAATAAATCTTCTCTTAACTTTGACTGTACATTGCCAATTCGTTTGCAACCCATTTTCTCATAAAAATTAACGGCTTTTTCTTCACCTGCTAAACAAAAATAAACCCAACCCATTTCCTTGGCTTGCTCTTTAGCATGTAAAAATAATTTCTTGCCAATTCCTTGTTTAATAAAATCAGGTTCAACCCATAGATTATCCAGACGATTTTCACCCTTAACAACTTTTAATGAATAAAAACCTTTAATAATATTATCTTCAATAAACACTTTTACTGGCCAAGCGTTAAAATACTCTTGGTCAATACGAATACGGGGACGACACTGCTCTAAAAAATCTGAACTATACCCCCAATACCCTTTAGACCGAATCGCCAAATCAGAAATAAACTGTATTTCTGATTTTTCAACACTCCTGATCATTTGTAACTCGAATTTAGGTCAAGGCCTTCTTCATACGTTTTGTTCATCTGCGTGAGTGACTTACCAAAGTAATATTGCCATTTAAGCTTTTGATTTAAATAGGACTGCATAAAAACACCATTGCTATTAAACCTTACAGCTGAGGTTTTAGAAAACTGAGCTAAACGCTTTGGTCTACCACAAGATAAAAGTTGTTTACTAAATAAGGTATCCTCGAATATGTCTACATTAGGGAAGGCTTCGTTTATATTTTTTAACATTTTTTTATTAAAAAAAATACAATGATCTAAATAGATAATTCCTCTTTTGTCAAAACGAACATAGTTTGAATAAAAAGAGGTGAACTTTAATAGCCAGTGGTTTGAGTCTAAAAATTTATGAGTAAACCCCCCCCAAGAAAGCGGCATCTCAGCAAAATGATTTAATAACGAATCAATAGCCTCTTCAGCAAGTACTGACCTTGGGTGGTTCACTAATATAAAATCACTTAAGGCCGCCTTTATGCCTTCATTTATACGACCAGCTCGAGAGTTTATTTTAGACTCAATTACTTTTTGATTCATTCTTTTTAAAAATTTCACAGTACCATCACTGCTTGGGCCAGCAACCCATATAAGCTCAACGTCTATCTTATTTTTATAAGTAGATCGTATTGAATCTAACAGCCCATGCTTTATTTCATTTTTTACTGGTATGATCACAGATATTTTAATAGACACTGACTAACTCCACCTTAGCTCAAACTAGCCCTATAGTATTTAATTTAGCTCTATTGTAAATGATTATTGTTATTTAATGCTTGAAATAAAACTCAAAAGCTCTAAATCCTCTTTTGATTTCGATACTGTTGATTTTAAGATCAGATCTAAACTTCTAAGATCATCCAAAAAATCTATATCTATTTCATTATTTAAATAAAACATTTTATATCCAGAGTTTACTAAAAGTTTATCAAGCTGCTCAAATGTTGTCGATTCACTATAATTTACACTTTCCCATATTTGGGCTGGGATGGAGCTTGCTCCTATAAGCGTATAAAAACCACCATCTTTAGCTGGGCCGAGAACCACTTGCTTATCTTTTATTGGCATTTGACACCAGTGAGAATAGTTTTGAGCACTTAACTGCGGAGAATCACCTCCCATTAGAATAACTTTACCATAGCCTCGACCAATAAGGTCATTATAAACACCACTTAAACGACTCCCCAATGAACTACCACTTTGGTGAATAAATTTAAAATCATTCCAATATAAAGTATGATAAGGGTTTAATGGTTCCGCTAAAGCCCAATAAATATCAACGCAGTTGTGTCCAAGTTCTTTTTCCATCAATTTTAATTCAGCTTTTATTTTATTTAAGCTCAACTCATAGAACTTGGTGGCTTTACGTTCACCAATTTTATGCCCCAAGCGAGTTTTAACTCGAGACAATGTCGGTGTTTTAACAAAAATTGCAATTGCAGTTTTAGTCGCTTTAGATGCTATCATTTAATGTCCAGTCATAATCACTAAATTTTATAGACATCTTTTTAGCTTTGATTAAAGCAATCTCGTTTGGGTTACTTGTAAGGTGGCCTGCATTTTTGGCTGCAAAATCTTTTAAAGACTTATAGCCTTTTAAACCTCTAGAAAAATCTTTTTTATACCATTTAAATATTGGTGATAAATATAAATTTTTTCCATCTTTAACATAGTTGCGATCGCGATCTTTTAAAAAGCTTACCATTGTAGTTTGAAATAAAGTTTCTAAGTTAGAAGCTGTAAATGCTTTATTTAATAGAGCTGGGCACCCTTTTGAGGCACAATTAACTGCAAAGTGAATTCTTGGATCATTGTATTCTTTTGTACTTTGTTTGAAACCGGACTTATCTCCCCTTATAAAACCATGCTCAATATTATTTAAAGTATGTTTTTTACCAAAAAGAGTAAAAAAGCTTTGGTCCCATGGGCTTTTAAATAGCCATATTTTTTTAATAGAATTTCCCTTTTTTGCATCTTTATAATTATCTTTGATTAGTTTAATTGTTAAAATATTATACAAGTTTACAAAATAAGCTAATCGCTGCTTTTTAGTAAATTTTTTCATCACTGTATTTTCACTCAGTGATAGCATTTGATTTGCTACACTATTTACTTCTGCTTTCGATAATGCGTTATAGTCAATAATACTTTTTTTACCACCAGCTACTAACTTAACACTTTTAGACAAAATTGAAGTAACAGAAGAATAATTATGGTCAAAATTCGCAATACTCGGAGCAGATGTAGCAGTTTCCGCCGCGACTTGCTTTTCTTGCATTCTTTGCCTCAGTTTTTCACGTGCCTTATAAACAGCCTTCGGGCTAGCTTCTTTACTTCGAGATGTAGAGCCTCCTGCTGCTCCTCCACCACCAGAAGCTCCTCCGCCCCCACCTGAAGCGTAACAATTTAAAGATAATACAATACTTGATAAAAATAAAATTAATTTCATACTCACCTCTTATAACTTAATGTTAAATCCTAATGTAATAATGTCCTCTTCATATACTGAACCCACTGGGTTGCCTGAAGGTAAATAATTTGAGTCTTTGGATGTTGCGCTATACTTTAACTCAACATCACTAAACTTAAACTCTTTTGATAAAGCCACCCCCCATGATTTGTTAATATCTTTTCTTAAATCTCGAGATGTTGGGTCTTGTTGTGGGTTTACTACAAAAAAGTCATAATCTTTTTGCGACCAACTGTATTCTCCACTAATTTTTAAAATATTTGCAACAGGAATTGATAATTTTGTCTCTATGCCAAGGTTATTCGCGTTATGTGCCTTGAAAACAAGGTCTTTTTCTCGTACATATAAAGCCTTTACTTCAGAAGTTACAAAACTGTCATTATATTCATAACCTAAAGTTATCCCTCGATGTAATTCAGATAATTTTGGATTTGATAATTGGTTTGAAGCTCCTTCAGTTGTTCTTGCTGCTCTTTCTTTGTATTTTCTTTTAGAATAACTCGGCTCAATATATATATTTGATGCATCAGACAATTTGTAGTTTAGCTTTGCTTTAAAACCAAGTTGATCAAAGTCGTCTTTAAATTCAGCTAAAGCTCCACCATTTGGAGCAAAATCATCTTGGACTAAGCTGTCATTTTTATTGGTTACTTGATTTACTGATAGCTCAATGAAGTAACTTAGACGATTAAAAGCATAATATGCTTCAATAAAACTTTGGTTAAATTTAATTTTTCGACCATTTTTTTCATCAATACCAGTTGGTAACCAGTTTAGTCCAGATGAGTCATTGTAAACGTGAGACCCTACAACTCCTACCTCGTTATGATTATTGATAAAGTAAGTTAAGCCAAGATCTAACTGTGCTTTTAGCGATGATTTTACTTCAGACACAAGGTCATCTTTAAAGTCTTTATATTGACCTTCAAAAGCAGTCACTAAAAATAAGTCCTTGATTAACTCTTTCTGATAAGAAAGCTCAGGCTTTAACTCTATAAAACTCGTGCTTAACTCTTTCGTATTTAATTGTACTGGATTATCGGAAGTTCCAAAGTTTAAACCCAAATTTATAGATATTTTAGATTCATCAACCTCATATACCTCTTTATTTTCTATACTTGTTGCCGTCGCATTCACAGAGCTAGCATGGACAACTTGTAATGTAATTATAAATGAAAATAACAATATTAAAATATTTAACTTTCTCATACTAAATTCCTACCTCATTAAGGTTCCACTCATAAAACTTAAACTCTTCAATCCAATATTTATCATTTAATAAGTCGACTTTTGGAAAACCAAGATCTTCATCAGAAGTATTCAAGTGATAAACAATAAATGCTCGTACCGAACCATACCTACCAGAAGTATCATCTACAAAATCTTGAGCATACCAATCAAATATTGAAGACACCTCATAGTAGTTCTCACTATTTTCAGGGTCATATTCATCATCTAGTAACTCAAAAATATTATAAGCAGGGCTTGAGACAAAAAATGTGGACATTTGATCCAATTGCTCGTCGATACGTTCCACAGTATATGCTTCATTACGTAATGGCGGACATCCCAAAGACGCACAATTAATGGCAAAATGAATTCGTGCATCTTTCATTGGTATCAAAATACCTTTTTCAATTTGATTTAAAGTATAGCTTTGACCACCAAGCTCCCAAGAAAAGCTGTCCCAAACCTTAACACCTAATCCATTTATGTTTTTAATGCTTTTTTGCTCAGGAAACTCATTGCGATCTCTTGACGGCCCTTTATCAAGGGATAAGTAGTTCTTTAAAATTAACTCAATAGTCAATATATTATAAGCGTTAATAAAAAATACTTTTTTATCATTACCACTTAACGAACTCACATCGGTGTTTTTAAAATGATCTACAACTTCACAAAGCTTTTGTTTATCCGTATAACTTGCAAGCCACAAAGAGTAGTTGACTTGCCCTGAAGGCTCAAAAGAGTCTTGAGCTTCAAGTGGAGTCACATAACTTGAAAGTAGTTCTGTAATTAATTTTTCAGTATTTAAACTATAACTATCTGTACTTTTTTTATAATCAACTTCTTTAAAAGCACAGCCTTCAGACTTAACTACCTTAGCCTGGGCATTCTTACCCAATTCGTTATTATACTTATCAGAAAATTGAATACCCTGATCTTTTTCAGAGCAGGCAACGGATATACAGAATAACACCAATATTATTATATGTTTCAACAAAAAACTCCTTTGTTATGAATTGCTATAAAGCCAATATACTTAGCTTTTTACAAATTAATAGCACATTAATATGAATCTATATTTTAGATTTTCTTAATTGAAAATTAGTCTCTCTAAAGTTAAGTAATCTTATATGTTTATTTATTTTTTAGCTTCAATTAGTTTTTTGTTATTGCAATGTATTTACTTTACAGACGTATCTTTAGTCCGTGCTCATGGCACATATTTAATATTTTTTATTAGTATTTCTCAAGGTATTTTAGCTTTATTCTTATTCAAATCTCTGCTTAAAAACCATAAAAAACAAGCATTTAAGTTAATCATACTCACTGCCATCTTAGCTCGCATTATTGGTCTTTTTACCACACCTGTAC